>JAYTGZ010000386.1:0-2675 GCA_043733025.1 Pseudomonadota bacterium
GCTGGCGTTTCCGATTTACGACGGCAATGGCACGTTCATCAGCGCCGGCAACGTGCTGGCGAACCCGAACGTTGGCATGCTGTTCATCGATTTTATCAATCCCTACCGCATCCGCGTCAACGGCACGGCCTCGATCCAAGATAACGATCCGCTCATGAGCCAATATCCTGGCGCCGTGATGGTCGTGCGCGTCGCAGCGCGCGAAATCTTTTCCAACTGCCCGCGCTACGTCCACAAAATGCAGTTGTTAAAGCGCTCCGTGCCCAAGTCAAACGTCGAAACGCCACAGCCGGTGTGGAAGTATCTCAACGCGATTCAAGATGTGTTGCCGGAGAAAGATGCCACGGTCGTCGCAAGCCATGTGCAACAAGGCAAGGCAAAAATCGGCGAGCTCGACATGACGAAGACCATACGCGAGCAGATCGCCGAGCTGGATACCTAAGGGTTTGTTGCAAAACTCCTAAGCTTTACGTAGGTTATCGAAACACAAAAACGCAAAAGCCGCACGCGATTGAGTGCGGCTTTTTTTGAACAACGATTATTTAATGGCGATCGGATTGACGATGCCTTGCACTGCACCGCTCAGGCGGGCCGGCCCGAGGGTAAACAGAAATTCCCAGGCTTTATCTTTGACCATCTCTTCGGTATTCATGTTCTCAAGAATGTAAATACCGTTCTCTTGCAGAAGAATTTGGTGTACGCCAAACACGCCGGCATCCTTCTCGAAGGGTAGCACTTCTAAGCCCCAACTATCGGCGCCCACGGCGGCCACGCCTAGGGAACCGAGATAGCGCGCACCCCCCACGCCGAGGCCGGGCTCGCCGCCGTTATAGCGCTTGTCATCCTTGCCGACCAGGCTCAACCAGCCGGTGTAGAACAACACCACGTCGCCTTTTTCGATGCTCTTAATACCTTGGCGCTTCATGGCGGCTTCGATTTCCGCTTGGTTGAACGCCGTGCCCTCTTTCAACATTTGGCCATTGCCAAGCAACCCAGCCATATCCAACAAGATACCGCGCGTGGCGAGGGCGGGAACCGTTTCGATGCCAAGTTTCGTCAGACCCGTGACTTGCGCGAAGTCCGCGCCCTTGTTGCAGTTGTAGTACATGTTATCGACGCCGATGTGACCAAAGCCGTCAATCTGCGAACCGACACCGTTCCAGCCCATGACGATATCATCGTTGTAGTTCAATTTGTTCGGGCCGATGGTCACACCGCCCACTTGACCGGGCTGCAGAACTATCACCGCATAGTTACGCGGCGGATAAGCCGGCGTCATGCGATTGGTTTCCATCCCAAGGCGATAAGCTTTGCCCGTGGTGACAAGCTTGCTCGCCGCCAGAGTTTTTTCCTTGGTGATGTGATTTGAATTACCGATTTGATCGCCGGCGCCCCACTTGGAGGGCTGGCAATCGGCGCCGTAGACCACCGGCGCGGACAGTGCGAAAGCCGCGTAGACGGTAACGATGGATCGGAAATGGACATGATTAAACATTTGTATCTTCCTCCTTGAGTGAGTTTCCCCGTCGATGCGGGGGATGGTTAAACCGTTTGGAGTGCAACTCCAAACGCGATACTAACCTTCGGCAAAGGGCAAAGCAATTCGTTAAATATTTTTCGAAGCGTTGGCTGGAAACCGCATGGATACTGGCTGACAGGCCGGGCTCTGCCACGGGGCAAGCTGGAAGCGCCGCGTGGCTTACAGGCCTGTAAGCCCGCGAAGGGCGCAAAAAGCGCAGCGCCTCCGCCATATGCTTACATCGGCTCGAGGTGTAGTTATGCCACGCTGTTCCGCCCTACGGGCCTGCGTTCGAGAAACTCATTGGGGATCTGGCTGGAGCGTATTCGCGACGCATCAATATTCATAATCGGCTCGTGTAGGAAGTATTTGCCAAAGAACGAACCGTACGCGTATTGCGAATGTGGACGCACCATGGATGAGGGCCGTAGGGAAAAGCGTAGCGCCCGACGTGGCCTCGGGCCATTCCGCCGTATGCCGACAGCGGCTCAACTAAAATCCTTCCCATGTGCGACTATCCCCGCCATCACGTTCCGGCTGGAATGCTTTTCTTCACCGTCAATCTACTCGAACGCAAAAGGCGGGAGTGTATCCGATTGATTGGACCTCTGAGGTGCGTGTGGAATTCAGTGCCGGTGAGCGCGTGGGTTGGGCTGACGAAGGAAGCCCAACATTGGAACGGTGCGCGAGCGCACCCTACCTATCTACGGCGCCTTGCCACGACCCGCATAGCTATTGCCGCTTGGCAATGCATGGCTGGAGCGCCGCACCGATACGGGGTGGCCTCGGGCCATTGCCTAGCAGGCAGAGTGAGTTCAACCCGCCAATAAACGATTCACCACGCAATCGGTTGTTTATCGCGAAAGAATCCGCCGCTTGGGCCACCATCAGGCAAGGTCGCTAGCCACACGGCGGTTTCGGCGCCTTGCTCGACGGTGCGGGGCGCGGTGGGACCACCCATGTCGCTGCGTACCCAGCCGGGGCACATCGAGTTGACCAAGATATTGGTGTCGGCGAGTTCCGCCGCTAACGTGCGCGTGAGGGAATTCAGGGCGGTCTTGGAGATGCGATACGCGGGGGTGCCGCGGCCGCTTTCGCTTAATTGACCAAGGCCGCTGGAGAGGTTGACGATGCGGCCATCGCCTTTTTCCCGCAT
>JAYTGZ010000387.1:0-1584 GCA_043733025.1 Pseudomonadota bacterium
GCTGTAGCGTTGCTCGGCCTTGCCGGTTGTTCGATGCTTGAGAGCCGCCCGCAGCCTGGCCCGCCGCCGGTGAACCCGCCGACTGCCTATGTGAAGCCCGAGATCGACGTCGTATCGGATCTGGAGCGCGATGTGTGGCGGCCGAAAAAGACCGTTTGGAAAAAATTCATGCTCGCCGTGAGCCGCACGAATTTTTACATCGACCACATCGATAAGGCTAAAGGTGAGTTGCAAGTGCACTACAGCGGCGATCCGCGGAATTATGTCGATTGCGGCCGCGTGGTGAATACGGTGAAGTCGCCCCAGGGCGACAAGACCTACGATTTCGCCGCCGCGAGCCCCTATGAACAGTATCAGGTCATGAACAAGGGCAAGGTGTTTCAAGTGGAGCGCCGCATGGGGTTAACCGCCGCCGTGCGCATGATCTTCGATGAGCTTGAGCCGGAAAAGACGCGCGTGGCGGCTGCGTCTGCATATAGCCTGACGCGCGACCAGTCGGTGGTCGGTGGCGCCAACTCCCGGCCGTTGCTGCTCAACGATACCATTCGCTTCAACACCGGCGAGACCGGCACCTTTCCGAACGCGGCCACCAAATGTCAGCCGACCGGCAAGCTCGAGGCGGACTTGTTCAGTTTACTGAAGTAGACGTCATATGCCATGACAGTCGAACCGGAAGCGATTTACGATTTTTGGTTTGGCGGGCTGGGCTTCAGTGAATTCGGTCAATCGCGCAAGGCTTGGTTCATGAAAGATCCCATGTTCGACGTCGAGATTCGGCGGCGTTTTCTGGTGACGCTGGAGTGCGCGGAACGAGGCGAGTTGCAATATTGGCGTGACGATCCTAAGCATTGCCTCAGCCTCATCATCCTGCTGGACCAGTTTCCGCGCAACATGTTCCGCGACACGCCGCGCGCCTTCGCGACGGACTCGATCGCGCTGGATACGGCGCGTTTTGTCATCGAGCGAAGTTACGACCAGACCGTGGTTTCCGTCGAGCGAGTATTCTTTTATCTGCCGTTCGAACACAGCGAGTCTTTAAAGGATCAAGCCCGTTGTGTCGCGCTGGTCCAGGCGCTGGTGGATTCAGATCCCAGCCGGGCGGACTTGCTGGACTATGCCAAGCGGCATCATGATGTGATCGCGCGATTCGGCCGCTTTCCCCATCGCAATCGCATTCTCGGCCGTGCTAGCACAGAAGCCGAAATCGAATTCTTGAAGCAACCGGGATCTTCTTTTTGAAGGATAGAAACATGGAACAACGGGTTGCAGTGGTCACCGGCGCCAATCGCGGCATCGGCCTGGAAATCAGCCGGCAGTTGGCGCGGCGCGGCATACTCGTCGTGCTCACCGCGCGCAGCGCCGCCAAGGCCGCCGCCGGATGCCAAAAGTTGAAGGATGAAGGTCTGACGGTCGCGTATCACCCTTGCGATGTCACCGATCCGACTGCGGCACAAGTCCTGCGCGACTTCATCAAAAAAAATTACGGCGTCGCGGATATCTTGGTCAACAACGCTGGCGTCATGCTCGATCCGCGCGGCAGCGGCGCATCGGCAATGAGCCCGGATGTGTTGCACAACACCATGG
>JAYTGZ010000388.1:0-4859 GCA_043733025.1 Pseudomonadota bacterium
CTCCTTCGTGCTACCAAGGTGTATGGACAATTCCTTGGACGGGACTTCAACCCGCTAGCTAAATTGCTGTTACTGCGAACGTCTGACCCCATTTGTTCTGTCTCATTTGTTCACCATGTTCACTTTTTGGAGCACACTATTCGCTTGCATGGTCCCCACCCAACGTTAGCAGAATTAAGAAACGCCCAACCGGTTGGCCGAACTTTCGGCGGTGGCCCGCTTTCGCCAGGTGAACTCTAGCCAAATAGTTGGCAGGACGAAAAGAGCGAGGGCGAGCGGGTTGAACGGTGGACTGTGTACGAATCCGAAGATGTCGATAAATGGCAACCCTGCGAGCGCCAACGGTATCAGTGGCAAACGGGGCGCGCCGGATCGGTAGAGCGCGACGGCCGCCGCAAGGAGCGCTAAGCTCCACGCACAAGCACCGACGACGAAGATGTGTTGAGTTACGGGGTCCAAGAAGAGCTTAACTATAGCGTCCTCGACGGCCGCCTGTTTCTCGGTGGAAAGGTGAACGGCACCACGGGCTAGGATACCCGTAGCAATCCCGGCCACGGTGTCGCCTGCGTTGTAGAAAACGACGTACACGGCGACAGCAAGCCTGCTGATTGTCGCAGCGATCCCAGCCACCCCATCGATTAGAAGGTATACGGTCATCCCCATAAGCCCGAACAGGACGAGTTGGACGACGTGCAAGGCCAGCCAGAAGTCCGCCACAGGGAAGAACTCAGTCCTAATGTTATTCCCCAAAGTTGGGTGCAAGAATATTATGTCGGTGGCTACCACAAACGGCGTGCCGAGCAAAACGATCCGGCGAAATATAAGGTTAAATTCCATGCTCCAATCCACTTCCTTACCGCGACAGTGCCGGCTGAAAGCTCTCTCTCATCATAGAAATAGGAAAATCAATGCGCCCGTCGCCGGCGTCCTGTGCCAATGCAACGCTGCAGTGATGCCGGATCGGTGCGCGCCGATGGCGCGCGATCGGCGCTGCCCGCGCGTGCTCCACCATCCGATCCGCGCTGCCGGGGCGCTTCGCAACGGACGTTGCGGCAAACTATGCAGTCCCCGGGCGCGCCAAGTCAAGCGCGGGGCGCACCGCCCTGCGCTCAGGCGATGTCGAGAACCGGGCGGTAGGTGAGCGGCAGGCTGGCGTGCACCGGCCAGGCCGGGACCCAGTGGCGGACTTCGTTACATCGCCCGCGGCGCCCACAGGCCCAAGCGATCGAGGATGCGTCAGATACTGGTGGATACTGGATCAGCGCGATGACGCGCATCGGCCCCTTGTCCTTGGGACATTCCAGGGAATCGGCCTCATCGACTTTGCGGATCAGCCGCGCCCACATAGCCTTGGCACGGACAGCGAACTCAGTGCTTGGTTGCTCGCTTGGCGCAGGCAGCGCGGCACTGGCGTGCGGCGATGCTTCCTTTGCCCGCTCGCCGCGTGCCCGGTTCGAGTACCAGCCGACGTAGCGAACGAGGTGCTCGTCGCGATCGGGAATGTGCTTGCGCAGCCGCGCCAGCCACTCCGCACCCGGCATCACTGGGAAGTTCCGCTTCAACCCGAGATGCCTCTCCGAGCGGTTGATCACCGTGCCCGTGGCGGCATCGTAGGCCATCCTCTCAAGGGACATCAGGGCACGCAGCCTGGTGCAGGCGGGTTTCTTTCTCCCTTCGGCATCCTCGTCCGGCACCCTCACTTCGTTGTGCGCGAGAAGCCGGAATGGCACCAGCTATTGCATGCGGCTGCAAAGCCCCTCCGAGAGTGCGTGGTTATTGACCATAAACTCCAGCAATCTAACCTAGTGAATCTACTATTTCGGGCACTTCCACACTTACAGCGTCCGCTTTCGATACCGCCAGCCGAAGCCGAGGAGGGCAATGACGCCAACACCAACTAATACAAAAGCGGAAGGTTCTGGAACAGACGCTACAGCGCCGATAGTGTATAGGGAGTTGGTTACGACTGCGTTGCAATGTGTAATCTTCGGTGAAGCGGACGACAAAATAACACCATTCGTCGCAGCAAGCGATATCGGGTCAAGAAGAATCCAGTTTGCCGTCACATCCCCGCTGTTAAGTAAACCATCAGCGAATGTACTCCGGTCATCTGTGGTGAACGAAAGTTGGAAATTGCCAAGGGTAGAGCCGGGGCCAAGAACTCCACCAACCGACATTGTAAACGTCAAAAGTACATCAACACTCGATAATGGGACACCATCAACTGCAAATTCCCTCAGTAAAAAGTTGCCGTCGCTTAAAAGCCCAGGACCGCCGGTTGGCAGAACCGGTCGGTCGCTGAGCACTTCGATTCTAAATCCAGTAATGCCAAATCCGATATTTGAAACCGTCTCATAAACAGCAATCTGACTAGGTGTTGGGTCTCCAGGAAGAGGGCTAGGGTTTGCGATGGCCCACCCGTTGCTGAGACTAGTGTCGCCATCAATTGACTTGCCGACCTCAAAGCCTGGCTGGGAAAAAGTGGCGGTAGCTTGCTGTAGAGCTATGGGCGCTGCGTTGAGGATCGTAGACCAGCTCAAGCCGATTAAGGATATACACACGCAAAAAAGTAATCTCCGGTCGCTTCCAAACGCTCTCATGGGTTCCTCCTAGGGTAAAAAATTAATCGGGGACAGACCCTGAGGTTTCCCCGAAAGAAGAGAGAAATAGGATCAGACACCATTAACGGCGTCTCGGCGGCGTTGGTAATCTTAGCGATGGCGAAACACATATACACTCCTCGTGATGCGAGCTATCGATGGGAAGGTCATAGTTCAGAACCAGCTTCCGTTCTGAACCACCCGCCAGTGATGAACGAGCAACGTGTTTCTTGTTGTTACTGAAAATGACGCATAGACCGTGCCAGATTACGCCTTTGTCATATGTCATTGTTTTTTTTTGCCGATTTACAAAAGGCGTCGCGCCGTCGCAAACCTTCGGAAGGGGCAAGTGTAAAATTTATCGACAGATTTTCGGCCAGAAACCGCCCGGGAATGCCCTTCGCAGGCCACACCGCAATGCAATTTTCCTAGCCAAGCATTTGAATAGACGCAGTTGTTGCAGTGCGCTTGCCGCTTCGCGCCGACGCCGGATGCGGTGTAAAAATTTCCGACAGCCGTGAATAGGGATTTTAAACGCCTCTTTTCAGCCAACCGTGATCTATCGCTGATCCGGCGAGTAGCCAAGCGCAATCAATCGCACGAGCGTTCGGTGAAAATTGCGGTTTTGCTTCGGAGTCTTCGGGCCATGCATCGGCCCGAGGCGGCTGATGTCGTGACAGTTTGAACGCTTGCGCGAGTGCGGGCGGAGTCAGGATGTACCTGATGATCTTAACGAGCAAGGTCTGCAACTGCTCGATACTTGGGGCAAGCGCTTCGTGGAAGACTGGCATGCCGTCGTGGGAGATAGGTGAGCGCCCGCTTCCGCCGCTCGCTGAATGACGGGTTGGCGCAGCGGACCATGCACGCAAACAGGCTAGGTGGCTTTGCGAAAAGTGAGATTGATCCTATGCCGACCCAAGGCAGGGTGATGGTCTTCCTTGAGTGGCATGACCCCGTGATAACGCAGTCGGGCCGGTCCGCCCCAGACCACCACATCGCCGTGCGTGAGCGGCATACGGCGCGGCCGCTCCGATCGATTCAATCCTCCGAGAAGAAAGACGGCAGGGATGCCAAGGGAAACCGAAACGATGGGTGCATCGAAGGTCCGTTCGTTGCGGTCTTGATGCAATGAAAGCCTGGCCCCGGGTTCATAGCGATTTATGAGGCAGGCATCGGACACGAATCCATCGAAGCCCGCGTGAGCCGCTGCTTCTGACGCGAGTTCCGCAAAGCAAGCCGGCATGCCCGGCCAGTGATCACCGCTAACCGGATCAAGGCAATCGTAGCGATAGCCGCTTCGGTCCGTGACCCACCCCGCCGTCCCGCAATTGGTCATCGCCACAGACATGCGCAAGCCGCTGGGAGTGACCATGTGACGGAATGGGGCCGCAGCGGCCACTTCCTGCAATGCATGCAGAAGCGAGGGCGCGCGGGGCAAGGCGAACCCTCGCAATACCAACGCCCCCGGCCCCAATGACTCGGGTTCCGATTCGACGTCAATTGAATCGTCGAATAGGTTCATCGGTCGACCATGTTGGGCAACGGCTTGGAGAAATATTTGTGTTCGCCGCGCCCGCAGCCGTGCCGCGCCATCACGACGCGGCCGCGGAACATCGCATCGAGGTGTTGCGACACCCGTTCCCAGTCGATCGCGATCACCCGCTCCGCGATATCGATTGCCAAGGCGATGGCCGTGGTCTTATCTCGCGCATTCATGCATTCGCTTCCCGGTTGAGCAGCGCGCGCTTGCGTTCGACACCCCAGCGATAGCCGGACACTCCGCCGTCGAGGCGCACGACTCTATGGCAGGGAATCGCCACCGCCAGCGGGTTGGCGGCGCACGCCTGGGCCACGGCGCGGACGGATTTCGGCGCGCCGATGCGGTTGGCGATGTCGGTGTAGCTCGCCCTGGCGCCGGCCGGAATCTCGCGCAATGCCTGCCAGACTCGCTGCTGGAACGCGGTGCCGCGCACATCCAGCGGCAAATCAAGTCCCAGCCTAGGCGCTTCGACGAAGCCCACCACATTGGCGACGAGCTGCTCAAACTGGGCATCGCCGCCGATCAAGTTGGCGCGCGGGAAACGATCTTGCAGATCGCGCGCGAGTTCAGCGGGATCGTCGCCCATGAGAATGGCGCACACGCCGCGCTCGCTTGCGGCCACGAGTATCGATCCGAGGGAACACTCGCCGATGGCGAAACGTATGTCCGTGTTGGCGCCGCCAGCGCGATAGTCGGTCGGCGTCATGCCCAAGACTGCA
>JAYTGZ010000389.1:0-2778 GCA_043733025.1 Pseudomonadota bacterium
ACATTCCGCAACCGAATATGCAATTCCCGCAATTGCTTCTCATCCACGGGACTCGGCGCTTGCGTAAGCAAACATTGCGCGCGCTGCGTTTTCGGAAAAGCGATCACGTCGCGGATAGACTCTGCGCCGGTCATGAGGGTGACCACGCGATCTAGGCCGAAGGCGATGCCGCCGTGGGGTGGGGCGCCGTATTGCAGGGCTTCCAGCAAAAATCCGAATTTGGTTTGCGCTTCTTCGGCGCTGATGTTGAGGGCGCGGAAGACTTTGCTTTGCACGTCTTCGCGGTGGATACGCACGGAGCCGCCGCCGATTTCCCAGCCGTTCAGCACCATGTCGTAGGCTTTCGATAAACATTTGCCAGGATCGATGCTGAGTAATTCTTCGTGGCCGTCTTGCGGCGCCGTGAAGGGATGATGTAGCGCGACCCAGCGTTTGTCTTCCTCGTCGTATTCGAACATCGGGAAATCCGTGACCCAGAGCGGGCGCCAGGCTTTTTCAGCGTAGCCTTTTTCGTGGCCGATTTTTCCGCGCAGCGCGCCTAGCGCATCGTTGACGATTTTGGTTTTGTCCGCGCCGAAGAAAATCAGGTCACCATCTTTTGCGCCGCTGCGCTCGACGATGGCTTGCAACGAATCGTCGGAAAGATTCTTGACGATGGGCGATTGCATGCCGTCGCGGCCCTTGGCGATTTCGTTGAATTTGATGTAGGCCAGGCCTTTCGCGCCATAGATGGAGACGAACTGGGTGTAGGCATCGATCTCGCCGCGCGACAGTTCACCGCCTTTGGGAATCAGCAATCCGGCGACGCGCCCGCCCGCCGTGTTCGCCGCGTTGGCAAACACTTTGAAATCGACGGACTTCATCACGTCGGTCAATTCGGTGAACTTGAACGGCACACGCAGATCGGGCTTGTCGGAGCCGTAGAGCGACATCGCATCGGCAAAGGTCATGCGCGGGAATGGGTCGGCTAGATCGATGTTGGCCGCGTCTTTGAATACCTTGCGCATCAAGATTTCCATGATGGCGGTGATTTCCTGTTCGTTCAGGAACGAAGTCTCGATGTCGATCTGGGTGAATTCCGGCTGACGATCGGCGCGCAAATCTTCGTCGCGGAAACATTTGGTGATTTGGTAATAGCGATCGAAACCCGACACCATCAGCAATTGTTTGAACAATTGCGGCGATTGCGGTAACGCGAAAAATTCGCCGGCATGCATGCGGCTCGGCACCAAGTAATCGCGCGCGCCTTCCGGCGTGGATTTGGTGAGCATCGGCGTTTCGATGTCGATGAAGCCTTGGGCGTCGAGATGGTTGCGCACCGTCATCGCGACCTTGTAGCGCAGGCGCAGATTCTTCTGCATTTGCTCGCGCCGCAAGTCCAAGAAACGATGAGTGAGGCGCGTGGTCTCGTTCAGGTTTTCGTCGTCGAGCTGGAACGGCGGCGTGAGGGAAGGGTTTAGCACTTCGACTTCTTTCGCCAACACTTCGATCGCGCCGCTGATTAAGTTGGCGTTAGTCGTGCCCGCCGGGCGTTCGCGCACCTTGCCGACGATCTTCAACACGAATTCGTTGCGTATTTTTTCCGCGCTGGAAAAGGCCTCCGGCGTGTCGGGATCGATGACCACTTGCACCAAGCCTTCACGATCGCGCAGATCAATGAAAATCACGCCGCCGTGATCGCGCCGGCGATGGGCCCAGCCGAATAGGGTAACGGTTTGGCCGAGGTGAGTCTTGTTGATGAGACCGCAATAATCTGTACGCATGAAAAAGTTTAAAGTTGAATCAATGGTGGGAATGTCGCGCCGGGCTGACGACACCCATTGAGATGATGTATTTCAGCGCCGCGTCGACGCTCATGTCGAGCTCGATCACATCTTTCTTCGGCATGATCATGAAGAAGCCCGAGGTTGGGTTCGGCGTGGTCGGCATGAATACGCTGACGTAGTCTTCCTTCAAGAGTTCCGCGATTTCGCCACTCGGGAGGCCGGTCTGAAACGCGACGCTCCAGGAGCCTTGGTGCGGGTAGCGCACCAGCAATGCTTTACGGAACGCCTGGCCTTGCCCGGAGAACAGCGTATCCGAGACCTGTTTGACACCGCCGTAAATGGTCTTCACCACCGGGATGCGCGCCAGCAGGCTTTCCCACAGGAGTATCAGCTTGCGGCCCAATAAATTGGCGGTTAAGAGCCCGGTCACGAATAACAGCGCGATGGTCAATACCACGCCGACGCCCGGCACATAAAACCCGAGCAAGGTCTCGGGAAGATAGGACTTAGGGATCAGCAACAGGCTCGCGTCCATCCAGCCGTTTAGGAGTTTCAAGACCCAAACGGTGATGATGAGCGGGATCCAGACTAGCAGCCCGGTGATGAAATATTTACGCAATGCTCAGCCTAGGAACTGGTTGAGCCGCCGCTCGAACTCGAGCTGCTCGATGACTTATCCGCAGATTTCGTCGCTGACTTCGTTTCCACCTTGGTGTCCGATTTCGTTTCCGGCTTGCTCTCGGACTTGGTGTCTGATTTCGTTTCCGGTTTACTATCGGACTTCGTGTCTTTCCCTTTGCTGCCGTTGTTCTTGAAATCCGTGGCGTACCAACCGCTCCCTTTCAACTGAAAACCCGCAGCCGATAGCTTCTTCGCGAACGTCGCTTTGCCACATTCGGGACAGTCCGTCAAAGGTGCGGCGCTGACCTTTCGCAGATACTCTTCCTCGAAGCCGCAGGACGAGCACCGATATTCGTAGATAGGCATAGAAAACTCCAATAAACTCAACCTG
>JAYTGZ010000390.1:0-2828 GCA_043733025.1 Pseudomonadota bacterium
CTCCGGCGCAGGCCCCAGCCCCGATCGCATGCTGATCGGCTCGGAAGGCACGCTCGGCATCGTCACGGAAGCGTGGATGCGTTTACGCAAACGGCCGACGTTTCGCGCCAACACCTCGGTGCGTTTCAAAGATTTTTACCAAGCCGCCGATTGCGTACGAGCCATCGCCCAGGCCCATCTCTACCCGAGCAACTGCCGCCTGGTCGACGCCAACGAAGCCATGCTCACGGGCGCCGGCGACGGCAGCTATCACATGCTGGTATTAGCATTCGAATCCGCCGACCACCCCGTCGATGCGTGGATGCAGCGCACCTTGGAATTGGTCAACGACCATGGCGGCGAGTACGACAAACAAGCCTTGGAAAGCCAAGCGGGCAATCGCGAAGGCGCGGCGGGACTATGGCGCGACAGTTTCATCCGCATGCCCTACTTCCGCGAGAATCTCACGCCGCGCGGCATCATCACGGAAACCTTCGAAACTGCGATCACCTGGGATAAGCTCAAGGATTTTCACAGCAACATCATGGACGCGACCCATCGCGCCATCAAGGAAGCCACCGGTCACGCGGGCGTCGTCACCTGTCGCTTCACCCATGTCTATCCCGATGGTCCCGCGCCCTACTTTAGCTTCCATGCCGTCGGCGACAAAGCGCGCATGGCCGATCAATGCTGGCGCATCAAACGCATCGCCTCGGACGTCTTGATCAACCACGGCGGCACCATCACCCACCACCACGCCGTCGGCCGCGATCATCGCACTTGGTACGACAAACAGCGTCCGGATATTTTTGCAAAGGCGTTTGGCGCGGCGAAGAAAGCGTTGGACCCGAAGGGGATGTTGAATCCAGGCGTGTTGATCGATCCTTAAGTCGAGCCCAACTCCGATAGCTAACCCCTTTCCCTCCTTGTCCATCAGGCTTCCCAGGCATTGCATGCGCAGGTATCCAACCGCTCGGACTTTTGCCACAATGGCGTTTCGAGGGTAATGACGATTTGAGGAGGTCTATGAATTCACGCTGGAAAAAACGCCCGGAAGGCTCAAACTGGGGCGACTTCGGTCCCGACGATCAACTCGGCCGCTTGAATTATCTGACACCGGAAAAAGTGAAACAGGGCATCGCCGAAGCGCAAGAAGGCCTGACCTTTTGCCTGAGCATTCCGCTCGACTACCCTGGTGAAGCCAAGCTCAACGTGCGGCGTCTGCCGCCGGTGTTGGCGCCCACCTATCGCGATGGCAATCCCTACATCAATTTCCCCACTGAGCTGATGGACCCGCAGAGCACCACCATCATCAGCGACGATCAGGTGACCATGTGTTTGCAGTATTCAACGCAATGGGATTCGCTTGCGCACGTCGGTTCCTATTTCGATGCGGACGACGATGGCGTCCCGGAGAAGGTTTACTACAACGGCTTTCGCGCCAATCAACACGTACGCGGCCCAATCGATTACCAGGGAAAATATCAGCACAAATGCGAGCCGCCGTTCGGCGCGACGGCGCTAGGCATCGAACACATGGCGGAAAAATGTCTACAGGGCCGCGGCGTGTTGGTCGATCTTCATGCGCATTTCGGCACAAAGAAACACGCCGTCGGCTTTGATGATTTCATGCGTATCATTGAGCAAGACAAAGTCGTCATCGAAAAAGGCGACATGCTGTTGCTCCACACCGGCTGGACCGGACTCATCATGCAAATGAACAAACATCCGGATATGGCGGTGCTCGACAATTCCTGCGTTGGCCTAGACGGCCGCGACGACAAACTACTGCAATGGATCAGCGACAGCGGCATCGCCGCCCTCATCGCTGACAACTATGCGGTCGAGTATTGGCCGCCGAAACCGCGCGAGGGACGACGGCCCATGATTCCGTTGCACGAACATTGCTTGTTCAAGCTCGGCATTCCGCTGGGGGAGATTTGGTGGCTACAGGATTTGGCTGGGTGGCTTCGTAAGAATCAGCGCAATCGGTTTTTGCTCACCGCGCCGCCGCTGAGGTTGCCGGGGGCGATTGGTTCGCCTGCGACGCCCGTTGCGACGGTGTAGAGCCCAACGGTCTTTGTTCAATTCCCAAACACTTATCACTTTGTCATTCCCGCGAAGGCGGGAATCCATTTGGCTTGCGCAGGAACGATGTCAGTTAAGTTGCAGACGCACTATGGATTCCCGCCTTCGCGGGAATGACAGGCATGTGGCACGTATTGAACGCGATCACCTCTCACGCGAACCTAGTTACCACCATTTTTGAATCTTTGCCATAGTGGTAGTAACATGTGACTACCTACACGCAAACGGAAAATTTATGGCTCAAATCGCAACCAGCCTCAAACTCCCGAGAGAGCTAAAGGAACGCCTCGACCATCTCGCCAAAGAAAGCGGAGCAAGTGCGCACGCGTACATGCTGTCCGCATTGCAGGCACATGCCGAGCGCGCCGAACTTGCCCACCAGTTTTTGCAGGACGCAATCTCCGCCGACGAAGAAATGCAAAAATCTGGCAAGGGCTACGTCGCGCAAGAAGTTCATGCGTATTTAACGGAACGAGCAAAGGGAAAAGTCGCTAGGCGGCCTCAAGCTAAGTCTTGGCGAAAATAATTTACTCCGACGAGGCGTTCGCCGATTTTGAGCGCATCATCGAATTCTTGCTCGATACATCACCCTCGTCAGCCGGTGAGGTCGTCGCGAACATTCAATCCGCCATTTCGATTCTTGCCGGCCATCCGTTGATCGGCCGCAAGCGCGATCCATTTCGCCGTGAATTGATCATCTCCTACGGCCGTTCCGGCTACGTCGCTTTGTACCGCAATGACCCTGCCTACGATGTCGTGCG
>JAYTGZ010000391.1:0-2644 GCA_043733025.1 Pseudomonadota bacterium
CCGCACCTTACGCTTGGCCGACGGCCCAGATGAAGTGCATCGCAACGCCATCGCCAAAGTCGAATTCGGTAAGTACATGGCGGAGAAAGGAATGGCGAACAAATCCTAGGGCAAATGAAAGCGCGAAGTCTTGCTACGAACTAGGGGGCGCCACGCACCGAACGCAACCTACGGATAAATAAGGCAATATCCGAAAGCTATTGAAAACTTGCAACTTTTTCCCCATTTAACTATTCTAATCATCTGAATTTCACCTAAACAGGAGTAACAGAAATATATGGAACCCAACATCCCAATGGCAACTGGTTCAACCACGCTAGGACTGTCGCAGAATCGCGTCCTGCGCAACACCTATTTGCTACTGGCCATTGCGCTGGTTCCCACGGTTATCGGCGCAGTGATCGGTGTGAATTTGAACTTCGGCATCATGCGCGCCAGCCCAATGATGATGGCCATCGCCACCATCGCGATTTTCTATGGCTGGATCTGGGCGATCGAAAAGAATCGCGAAAGCGCCGTGGGTGTAGGCCTGTTACTGGGCTTCACGTTCTTCCTCGGTCTGCTGCTAGGCCCCTTGCTTCAGCGCATCCTCGGCATGAGCAACGGCGGCCAGTTGATCGGCCTGGCCGCGGGTGGTACGGCTGCGGTGTTCTTCGCCATGGCGGGTATCGCCACCACAACCAAACGCGATCTTTCCGGCTTGGGTAAGTTCCTAGGGATCGGCGTGATCGTCGCCATGGTGATGGTGATCGCGAATATTTTCTTTCAATCGTCGGCGGTTCATATGACGATACTCGCGATCTTTATTCCGCTGTGCTCGCTGTTGATGCTTTATCAGATCAACCAAGTGGTGCGCGGCGGCGAAACCAACTACGTCAGCGCTGCGTTGAGTATCTTCATCAGCATCTACAACCTGTTTTCTGTTTTACTGCAAATGCTTGGCATATTCGGCGGCAGGGATGACTGATCGAAGTCGGCAAGTCTGACGAAAAGGCCACCTGCGGGTGGCCTTTTTTATTGCTCGAACAGGGCAATCGACTCCACATGTCCCGTGTGCGGAAACATGTTGATCACGCCCGCTGCTTTCAAGGCATAACCTTTAGTGTGAACCAACACACCCGCATCGCGCGCCAAGGTGGCCGGGCTGCACGAGACGTAAACGATACGGCTTGGAAATGGCGCTTCGATCGCCTTCACCAACTCGACCGCGCCGTCGCGCGGCGGATCGATCAGGAGCTTGTCGAATTTGCCCAAAGCGCGCAGCGTTTGGTCTGTGTTAGTTGCGAACAAATTGGCCACCTGAAACTTTGCATTGCCCGCCAGTCCATTCTTCAGCGCATTCTCGATTGCCCGGAGAACAAGCTGTGGCGCGCCTTCCAGGCCGATAACCTCGGCGCCGCTGCGCGCAATCGCAAGGCTGAAGTTGCCGAGGCCGCAGAACAGATCGGCGATGCGCTCGCCCGGTTGCGGCGCCAGCAAAGTCACCGCGCGTTTCACCAGCGCGCGATTGACTGCGTGATTCACCTGGGTGAATTCTGTCGGCGAGAAATGAAGCTTGAGATCGAATTCCGGCAGCGAATAATAGAGCGGCGCCGCATCCAACGGCCAAAACGGATGCGCTGTCTCGGGTCCCCTGGGCTGCAACCAAAATTGTATGCCGTGATGCTCCGCAAACTGCTTCAGTCGCAAGGCATCCCGCTCTGGGATTGGCTCCAGATGGCGCACCACAAGCACCGTGACCTGCGAGCCGCATGCTACCTCGATCTGGGGAATGCGCTCTCGCAAATCCATGCCCATCACCAGTTCCGATAACTTCGGGATCAGCGCGGAAATATTCGCCGGCAAGACCTCGCAGGTTTCCATCGCCGTGACGAAACTAGATTTCTTTTCGCGGAAGCCGACCAATACCCTGCCCTTTTTTTCCACGTAACGCGATGACAGCCGCGCGCGCTGGCGATAGCCCCACTCCGGACCGTAGATCGGCGGCAACAAGACCTCCGGGATCACCTTGCCGATGCGCGCGAGATTGCCTTCGAGGATGCGCTGCTTGGATGCGACCTGTGCGGAAAATTCCGCGTGCTGCATATTGCAGCCGCCGCAGACGCCGTAGTGCCGGCAGCGCGGCGTGGTTCTGACCGCGCTCGATTTCTCGATGGAGACAAGCTGAGCAAACTCGTAGCTCGGTTTCTTCATGTACGGCGAATAAGTGACGATTTCGCCGGGCAACGCGCCGTCGATGAAGATCGCTTTGCCGTTATCGTGGGCAACACCACGGCCTTCGTGGTCTAACGATTCGACGAATACGCTCACGAAATTGGGAAGGATTTATTTGGCGTTGTCATCGCGAGGAACTGACCGGCAACGCGGCAATCGACCACACGGCCCTGTCGCCGGCCAGCGGCCGCGGTCAAGAAATTACGGTCGAGTATTGCAATTAGGTGGGACGGACGCATCGGGTCGGCGAGTCAATTCATTCAGAACCCGTATTCTGGCGTGTGCCGATCGCTTCGGCAAGCGCACGCCGCGGAGGCGCCGTCCCGCGCGATAGGATTGCGCCTACGTTTTCTTTATCTTTTGCTACAACTCTGCTACCTTGTCGCGACCTTGTTGGCAAATCCAAACATGAATTTTTGCAGTGACTGCG
>JAYTGZ010000392.1:0-1871 GCA_043733025.1 Pseudomonadota bacterium
CAAACAGTAACGTGTTGTAGGTCATAGGTCGCGATGGGGCTTTGCTTTAGAATACCGTCATTCTATCGCTTCACCCAATTAAGCTAAGGAGAATTCGCATGACCTATGAAAATATCTTGGTGGAAACCCGCGGTAATGTCGGGCTGATCCGACTCAATCGCCCGCAGGCATTGAATGCATTGTCACCAGCGCTGATCGCGGATCTCGGCCAGGCGCTCGATATTTTCGAGCAGGACAACGCCATCGGCGCCATGGTGATTACCGGCAGCGACAAAGCCTTCGCCGCTGGCGCGGACATCAAGGTCATGCAGAACTTCAGCTACATGGACGCCTACCTTTCCAACTACATCACGGATGGTTGGGAGAAAGTCGCGCAATGCCGCAAGCCGCTGATTGCCGCGGTCGCCGGGTTTGCGTTAGGTGGCGGCTGTGAGATGGCGATGATGTGCGATTTCATTTTAGCGGCGGAGAACGCCAAGTTCGGCCAGCCGGAGATCAAGCTGGGCGTGATTCCCGGCGCCGGTGGCACGCAACGCCTCACGCGCTTCGTCGGTAAAGCTAAAGCCATGGAAATGGTGCTGACGGGCCGCATGATGGACGCTGAAGAGGCCGAACGCAGCGGATTGGTCTCGCGCATCGTCCCGCTGGCGGCGTTGGTGGAAGAAGCCGTGAAAGTTGCGCAGCAGATCGCCGATTTGTCCCGCCCTATCGTAATGATGGCGAAGGAATCGGTCAATCGTTCCTACGAAATGTCGCTTGCCGAAGGCATATTATTCGAGCGCCGGGTGTTTCATTCCGCCTTTGCGACGGAAGATCAGAAAGAAGGCATGGCCGCCTTCGTCGAGAAACGCAAACCGGTATTCAAGAATAAATAATCAGACAATGGTACGCACTCGTTTCGCGCCCAGTCCCACGGGCTATCTGCACATCGGCGGCGCGCGCACCGCGCTGTATTCCTGGGCTTACGCGCGTAAACACCGCGGCAAATTCATCCTGCGTATCGAGGACACCGATGTGGAGCGCTCCACCGCAGAATCGACCCAAGCCATACTCGACGCCATGGAATGGCTCGGCCTCGATTATGACGAGGAGCCGTTCTATCAGATGCAGCGCCTGGATCGCTATCGCGAAGCCGCGGATAAGCTCATCGGCGCGGGCGCAGCCTATCCTTGCTATGCGAGCAAAGAAGAATTAGACGACATGCGTCAAGCTCAGCGTGCGCGGGGTGAGAAGCCGCGTTACGACGGCCGCTGGCGGCCTGAGAACGCTGCTGGCAAGACGCCCCCCAACGGTGTCAAACCGGTGATCCGATTTCGCAATCCTGACGACGGTGACGTCACGTGGCATGATCTAGTCAAAGGCCCGATCAGCATTTCCAATCGCGAGCTGGACGATCTTGTCATCATGCGAACCGATGGTGTGCCGACCTATAACTTCGGCGTGGTTGTGGACGATCTCGACATGGCCATGACCCACATCATTCGTGGCGACGACCACGTCAACAACACGCCGCGGCAGATCAACATTTTTCGCGCGCTCGGCGCCCCGTTGCCGGAATTCGGCCATGTCCCGATGATCCTCGGCCATGACGGCGAACGGCTGTCGAAACGCCACGGCGCCGTCAGCGTCATGCAGTATCAAGAAGAGGGCTATTTGCCGAAAGCGTTGCTGAATTACCTGGCGCGCTTGGGCTGGGCCCACGGCGACGACGAAATCTTTTCGATGGCGCAATTTGTCGAATGGTTTGATCTTAGCAACACCAGCCGCTCCGCAGCTCGGTTCGACGCGGAAAAATTATCGTGGCTAAACCAGCATTACCTCAAGGAATCCAGCGGGGCGACGCTGGCGCCGCTGATCGCTCCACGTCTGCG
>JAYTGZ010000393.1:0-1891 GCA_043733025.1 Pseudomonadota bacterium
ACCGAACGCCTACCGCCGCGCCCAGGAACGCTTGGCGGAACTGAAACGCAAACTGCGCCAGCCCATCGAGCCGCCGCTGAAATCGGAAGCCGCCACGGCGAGCGCGGCGAGCTCCGAATTCGGCGAAGAGAATTTCAAAGCCGCCGTGAGCCGCGCCAAGCAATACATCTACGACGGCGACATCATGCAAGTGGTGTTGAGCCAGCGGCTAAGCCAGCGGTTCGACGCTTCACCGCTGACGCTTTATCGCGCGCTGCGTACCTTGAATCCGTCGCCGTACATGTTCTACTACAACTTCGAAGATTTCCACGTGGTCGGCGCGTCGCCGGAAATCCTGGTGCGCTTGGAGCAGGGCGCGGTCACGCTGCGCCCGATCGCGGGCACGCGCCCGCGCGGCGCGACACTCGCGGAAGACGAAGCCCTCGCGACGGAATTGCTCGCCGATCCGAAAGAGCGCGCCGAGCATGTGATGTTGATGGATCTCGGCCGCAACGACGTCGGCCGCGTGGCGCAGATCGGCAGCGTAAAGGTGACCGACAACATGGTCATCGAGCGTTACTCTCACGTCATGCACATCGTCTCTAACGTCGAGGGCAAACTGCGTCCGGAATTGAACGCCATGGACGTGCTGCGCGCGACCTTCCCGGCGGGAACGGTGTCCGGCTCGCCGAAAGTGCGCGCCATGGAAATCGTCGACGAACTGGAGCCGACCAAGCGTGGTGTGTACGCCGGCGCGGTCGGCTATTTGGGCTTTAACGGCGACATGGACTTGGCCATCGCCATCCGCACCGCCGTGGTCAAGAATCAAATGCTCTACGTGCAAGCGGGTGCAGGCATCGTCGCCGATTCCGTGCCGCAGAGCGAATGGCAGGAGACGCAAAACAAGGCCAAGGCGGTGCTGCGCGCGGCGGAAATGGCGTTGAAGGGATTGGATTAACTTGATCTTTACGTAAAACGCGATACGTTGCTCCCTCATGGCCCTAGGCCACCCCGTCCTCACCCTTATCCCTCTCCATCGGGGAGAGGGATAAGGGTGAGGGCTCCGGCGTATCGAACTATCGATTGCAACGAGTGACGTAAGGCTCACTAGAACCATAACCGGCTAAAATTGTGCAAACCCGGAGGAGTCGGCCCTGCAAGCCAATGGCCCGAGGCCTCCCCGTATCCATGCGGATCCTGGCGATGCTTGGTCGCAAAAAACCGCGTAACAAACTGTCACGATTCTGTAATATTCGCTCCTTAACATCCGATGCTTGTGGAAAGTTTCTAATTTTGGAGATAGGCAAGCTATGAAAAACATTAAGCTCAATTTGGTTGGCATCGGCGCGTTGCTCGTGGGCGCGGTCGGCTTTGTTCCGCTCATGGCCTCGGCGCAAGCCATCAAGATCGACGGTTCCAGCACGGTTTACCCGATCACGGAAGCGGTCGCGGAAGAGTTTCAGGTGGTGAAAAAAGCCTCGGTGAGAGTGACCGTCGGGATCTCCGGAACCGGTGGCGGCTTCAAGAAATTCTGCCGCGGCGAACTCGATATTTCCAACGCCTCGCGTCCGATCCTGAAGACGGAAATGGAACTCTGCAAAGCGGCCGGAATCGACTATATCGAACTGCCCATCGCGTATGACGCGCTTACCGTGATTGTCCATAAAGACAACGCCTTTCTAAACAGCATCACGGTCGCGGAACTGAAAAAAATGTGGGAGCCTGCCGCGCAAGGGAAGATCACGAAGTGGAATCAAGTAAACCCTGCCTGGCCCAACACACCGCTTAAGTTATTCGGCGCCGGTTCTGATTCCGGCACCTTCGATTACTTCACGGAAGCGATCGTCGGCAAGGCGAAATCCAGCCGCGGCGACTACACAGCCAGCGAAGACGACAATGTGCTGGTGCAAGG
>JAYTGZ010000394.1:0-9187 GCA_043733025.1 Pseudomonadota bacterium
CATGCCTTCCATCATGATCGATCCCAGCTACCCGTTCAGACTCAAACCCCGTTGGAATCACGCCCAGCCTTCAGACTCATACCCCATTGGACAAGGCTCCAGCTTGCGTTATATTCGCAATCGGCATACTATGTCCATAGTATGCCCACAAACGGTGTGAAGGAAAATACTATGCCGGCAACCGCCCGTATTCCCCTGCAACTCGAGCCCAGCGAGAAGCTGGCCATCGCCAAAAAGGCCAAGGCCCAAGGCGTGAGCGTGAACGACTACGTGCGCCGCGCAGTGCGTGCGTTTAATCCGGAAACCTTGCGCGATCAGGAGATCGACAGCGTGATCGCCCAAGTAGCAAGCAGCACTCAGCGCGCCGAAGCGGCTCTGGACGATGCGCTCGCCTTCATCTCCGCGTCGCAAAAGCGCATCGCGGAGATGGAGCGCAAAGCGGCGCAGGCACGCCGCTAGAGAAGCTCTGAATAAGGCTGAGTTCTAAGTGAGACAAGGCGCGAACGAAAAATATCGACGCCGCATATGATGATATGTAAGGAGGTATTTTTCGTGAGCAACGCAGTATCACGACGAAATCGGACTTATTCAGAGCTTCTCTAATGGGACTGTTTGATCGCGTACTCGACAGCCTCCTGCGCGTCATTCGCATGAATGACAAAGTCGAAGGACTGTCCGCCGCGGCAAAGTTGCAGCAGGCGAAGATCGAAGACCTGACGGCCCGGGTGATTCGTTTGGAAACGGCGCTGGAGATCGGCTTGGCATCTCAGACTAAAAGGCTGTCCGCGCCCACGAAAAAGAGTTAATGGCTGGGCCGTAGGGCCTAGCGATGCGGCGAGGCTTCAACCGTTCGACCGTTCGACAAGCTCACGGCTCACGGCTCAGCCAGAACGGATTAAATTACCTAAGCGAACAGTATTGCCTTTAGTCCCGCACTTGATGCGGGGAGGCAATCTCACTTACGGTGCTTACGCAAACTTCGAGATCGCCGCGTCACCCTTTGGGTTCCTCGCGATGGCATAGTAGATTCGTAAGATGGGTAGAGCGCCAGCGAAACCCAACCTGCGTTTTATTTTTTTGTCTTGCCGCGAGGCAAGCTGGGAGCCGCTGCTGCCGCAATGGCCCGAGTGCAAGGTAGCGGCCCGCCGTCCCGTCCAGCCATTATTTGGCCGCCATTGCAGATGTTCCGGCAGCAACGCTCGCGCCATGGAAAACCGGTCGCTCTTGATCGTGGCGGCCATGCATGCAACACCCGCGCGACGGAATCGCGCACGTTAGGCGAATCGCCCATGTAGACAGAAGGTCATCACGCATCGTATACAATTCAATGCCGGATTGCGGCTCAAGCAGGAGAAAATTTTGATCGACGTTTATTCGTGGGCGACGCCCAATGGCCACAAGGTTCATATTATGTTGGAGGAAACAGGTTTGCTGTACAAAGCGCACGCGGTGGACATCGGCGCGAGCGAGCAATTTAAGCCGAAGTTTCTGAAAATCAGCCCCAATAACAAGATTCCCGCCATCGTCGATCACGAGGGTCCCGGTGGCGCGCCGTATTCCCTGTTCGAGTCCGGTGCGATTCTGCTTTACCTTGCCGAGAAGACGAAAAAGTTTCTGCCGCGCGACGCGGCTGATCGTTATCGCACCATCGAGTGGCTGATGTTTCAAATGGGGGGTGTAGGGCCGATGTTGGGCCAGGCCCACCATTTCCGCATTTACGCGCCGAAGAAAATCAAATACGCCATCGATCGCTACACCAACGAGGCGAATCGTCTGTACGGCGTGATGGACAAGCGGCTGAAGAACAGCGCGTACCTCGCGGGCGATAAGTACACCATCGCCGATATCGCTACTTGGCCTTGGCTGCGTAGCTATAAAAATCAGGGTGTGGAACTGGATGAATACCCAAGCGTCAAGCGCTGGTTTGCCGAAATAGAGGCGCGGCCCGCGGTGCAGCGGGGCATCAAGGTGCTCGCCGATAAACGCCGGCCGCTGCTGGACGCGAAAGCCAGGGAAGCGTTATTTGGCTCCAGCCAATATCAGCGTCGCAAATAGCTTCGCGGTTTGCGTCTGTGGGGAATTGGGTTGGGCGGCGGCTACGTACTGGGGCTGCAAGCTCCGGTGGCCCGCGGATTCGGCGGTGATCAACCGTTGGGCGCGGCGGGGTTTTGGTACGCGGCGATCACGAGCTTTGCACTCGCGAGCCTTCTGGTGGGGATCTACTTCGATTATGTAAGCCGCACGTGGATAAAAAAGACCCCGAGGGTCGCATCGCAGTTACCTTCGGGGTCAGTCAGAGACGTTTAATCTTCGATGGCTTGATAGACCGCCGCGTGCACTTTCGCTTCGATGTCCGGATTGCGCGGAATGATTTGACCCATCATCACGATGGAAAGTTGCTCCTTCGGATCGATCCAAAAGCGCGTGTTGAAAATCCCCGCCCACATGTATTCGCCGGTCGAGCCGAGTTCATTCATGCCCACGTCGGAACGCACGCCGAAGCCTAAGCCGAACTTGTCGCCAAGATTACCCGCGGAGCCCGGTGGCACGTAGGTCCATACGCTGATGTCGCCGATGTGATTCATGGCCATGAGTTCGACGGACTTGCGCGATAGCAGGCGCACGGCGTCGAGCTTTCCGCCTTTCAAGAACATCTGCGTGAAGCGCAGATAATCGCCCGCCGTCGAGGTGAGTCCCCCGCCGCCGGAAAAATAGGTGCGCTGCGTGCCGTAGGGAACCGCGGGCGAGAAGATCAATTGACCCCAGCGAGTCGGTGCATCGGGCGATTTCAGCAAGCCGCCTTTTTCACCGGGCGTGTAGAGCGAAACCACGCGCGAGCGTTGTGCTTCCGACACGTAGAACTGCGTGTCGGGCATTTTCAAGGGATTGAAGATACGCTCTTTAAAGAAGCGATCGAGCGGCATGCCGGACAACACTTCGACCAAATAACCGAGCACGTCGGTGTTCAGGCCATATTCAAAGGCTTCGCCGGGCTGGCTGTGCAGCGGCTGCGCGGCGATGCGTTTGCTGTTGTCGGCAATGGTTCCCGCTGTCGGTTCGAGGCCGTCCGAGATACCCGCTTTTTCGTACACTTCGGCGATGGGTTTGCCCCAGAAGCGATAACTGATGCCGGAAGTATGGCGCAGCAAATCGCGGATGGTGATTTCGCGTTTGGCGGGCACGGTGTTGCCATCGGCCGTCAGCACCTTCAGTTCTTTGAACTCGGGAAGATACTTCGACACCGGATCATCAAGCAGGAATTTTCCCTCTTCGTACAGCATCATTACCGCCACGCTCGTCACCGGTTTGGTCATGGAAGCGATGCGGAAAATGTGATCGTTCTTCATCGGTTTGTTGGCTTCGATGTCGGCGAGGCCGAAGGATTTCATGTAGACCGTTTTGTTCTTGCGCGCGATGGCGACGACGGCGCCCGCGAGTTGTTTGTTATCGATGTAGGGTTGCAGCGCCGCATCAATGCGCGCCAAGCGTACTGCCGATAGGCCGACGCTGTCGGGCGAGGCTTTGTCGAGATCGGCGGCGAGAACCGCAGCGGCGCTCGCGACGAAGGCGAAGGTCAATAGTAAATGCTTCAGGCGACTGAAAGACATGGTCAGGTTTCCTCTTTATAACGACCGATTGAAAATACGCTGGTTAGCGCATCGAATTGTACAATGTATAAGCCAATGGCGCGGAACGCAAACTGGCGAGTATTTCAAATTTCTTACGCCGATTCGCCAGAAGCCGCGCCCAGCTTGCCCGTTGGCTGACATGCCTGGGGACCCAAATATTCGCGCGCCTTCCAGCAGGGGCGTCCGACATATTACTTTAGGGGTCTGTTGATAAACATAAACCCTTATGGAATGATCTTCTCGCGCCGGAATTCCTCCCACAACCGCAGGAACATTTTCTCGGAATCGACGGCGTCGCCGAATCCGTAACGGCGCGCCTTGCCCATGTCGGAGATCATGTCGTAATCTGGCGTGAACACGAAATCGCCGAACGGCCATGCGGCGATTTGCTCGAAGCGGTGGGATTGCAGTGCGTATTTTTTCACGATGCGATCCCACACTGGGCCTTTGTCGGCCATGAATTGTGCCAGCTTGATGGTGCGCACGGGGCCGACTTCCATGTCAAAAAAGTTTGCGACACGCGGCCAGAAATTTTGCCAGCGAAACACGTCGCCGTTGGTGATGTTGAACGATTCGTTTGCACAGTTTTGCGTTGTGGCCATCCACACCATCGCCTTGGCGAGATGGTTGGAATCGCTACACTGATACAGCGCGCGAAAGTTACCGGGCGTGCCGGGGAAATAAAGCGGTAGCCCAAGCTCCTTGCTGATGGCGGCGTATACGGCGATGACGGTGGTGAGATTCATCGGACTGCCGATGGAAAAGCCGCAGATCGCGTGGGGGCGGCAGGTGCTCCAGCTCCAGGATTTGCCGCGCTGCCGCTGGACGATCCAATCATGCTGATCGTAGTAAAAATTCGGCGGCATATGACGCGGGTCCGATTCCTTCGCCGGCGTTTTGAACGGGCCAAGGTGACTGCCGTACCATTTCGTCCCTTGCACAACGTGAACGTGTTTTAGATTCTTCGCCGCCCGCTCGATCGGCTCGACGGTATTCACCAACAGCGCCAAATTGGGCGCGACCAACTCCCCCCAGGTTGGGCGTTCAACGTAGGCGCCGGAGAATACGTGGGTGATATCCGCCAACGCAGCGAGCTTTGCGTCGCTGTCTGCCCGATCCAAAAGATCCACCGGGATGTGGCGGTAATCGCCGGCCAAATCGGGCTTGCGCCTTGAGACGCATACCACGTTCCAGTCAGGCAACGCGAGCAAATATTTCACCAAATTGCGGCCAACTACTCCGGTGGCGCCGGTGACGAGTGCGGTATTTTTCATTGGACTTTGGGGTGATCTCGAGGGCGAAATCATATCATCTGGGACGTCCCATCGTTGTAATCATGCAAGGGGTGAGATGAGGATTTCGCGACGCATGCGTCGCGCTCATCGAACGGCTCGGGCTTGCAAGCCCGAGCGCGCACTGCAAGTGAGGGCTGCAGGGTATCTAGTGTAGTGCGCCATAATTAACGGAACATAAAAATGCGTCTTTTTCCGCCTGGCTTCGTTACTCGTCGTTGCATAGAGCCCGCTATGCGGCCTCCTCGCGCCTCGCCAGACGAAAAAAGCCATCATTTTTATTCGTCCCGCTAATTATGGCGCACTACACTAGCTGGCGCCCACCCTCACCCCGACCCTCTCCCAGAGGGAGAGGGGAACTACTGTGATATTTCCACCCTCGCGAAAAAGGTTTGCTTGGCTAAAACAAAATCAGTTTTCACCTGCAACGAATGTGGCGGCCAGACTCTGCGCTGGCAGGGCCAGTGCCCCCACTGCAATTCCTGGAACACATTGGTGGAAACGGTGGCGGAGACGGCGTCCAAAGGCAATCGCTTCAGCGGGCTCGCGGCGAGTAGCGGCGTGCAGTTGTTGTCGGAGATCAAAGCCGAGGCGATTCCGCGCATGACAACGGGTATGGCCGAGCTCGATCGCGTGCTGGGTGGTGGCATGGTGCCGGGCGGTGTGGTGCTGATCGGCGGCGATCCGGGCATCGGTAAATCCACCTTGCTGCTGCAAGCGCTGGCGCACATGGGCGCAACGCAATCGACCCTCTATGTGAGCGGCGAAGAATCGTTGCAGCAGATCGCGTTGCGCGCGCAGCGCTTGCAAGTGGAAGCGAAGTCGATGAAGTTGCTGGCGGAGATTCAACTGGAAAAAATCCAGGCGGTTCTCGCCGAGCAGAAACCCAAGATCGCGGTGATCGATTCCATTCAAACCGTGTACACGGAGGCGCTGACGTCCTCGCCCGGCAGTGTGGCGCAGGTTCGCGAGTGTTCCGCGCAACTCACGCGAGTGGCGAAGTCACGCGGCACTGCCTTAATCTTGATCGGCCACGTGACGAAGGAGGGCGCGAT
This sequence comes from Pseudomonadota bacterium, assembly GCA_043733025.1. GTDB lineage: Bacteria > Pseudomonadota > Gammaproteobacteria > Burkholderiales > JALYOK01 > JALYOK01. The sequence goes on from JAYTGZ010000394.1 coordinate 5,977, forward strand.
CGCCGGGCCGCGCGTGCTCGAACACATGGTCGACACGGTGTTGTATTTCGAGGGCGATAGCAATTCCAGTTTTCGATTAGTTCGCGCATTCAAGAATCGCTTCGGTGCGGTGAATGAGCTCGGCGTATTCGCCATGACGGACAAAGGGCTCAAGGAAGTCGCCAATCCATCGGCATTATTTTTGTCACAGCACGGCGAGCCGGTGGCGGGCTCATGCGTTACCGTCACGCAAGAAGGCACGCGGCCATTGTTGGTGGAGATACAAGCGCTGGTCGATCAAAGTCATTCGGGCAATCCGCGCCGGCTCAGCGTGGGCTTGGACCAGAATCGTCTCGCCATGTTGCTCGCGGGGCTGCATCGCCACGCGGGCATCGCCTGCTTCGATCAAGATGTCTTCGTAAATGCCGTCGGCGGCGTTAAAATATCGGAACCGGCGGCGGATTTGGCTGCCATATTGGCCATCGTGTCGTCATTCAAGAATCGGCCGCTTGCGGAAAAGATGGTGGTGTTCGGCGAAGTGGGTTTGACCGGCGAGATACGCCCGGTGTTGCGCGGCCAGGAGCGCTTGAAGGAAGCGGCGAAATTGGGCTTCACCCGCGCGCTCATTCCCGCGGCGAATCGGCCGAAGCACGCCATTGCGGGCATGGACGTGGTCGCTATCAAGCGCGTGGACGAGGCGCTGAAACAGGCTTTCGAGTAATATTTATATGACAAGGAGTCGAATATGTTAAAGAGAATTTTGGTGTTGATCGTTCTTGCGGCACTGGTCGCTTGCCAATCGGTGAAGACCACCAGCAGTGGATCCGTCGGCGTCGAGCGTAAACAGCGTATGTTTCGCGGCCTGTCGTCGGAACAAGTCGACGCGTCCGCGGTCGCTGCTTACAAAGAAGAATTAAATAAGGCGAAGCAGAAAAACGCGCTCAATACCAACCAGGCGCAGTTGGCCCGCCTGCGCACCATCGCCAGCCGCTTAACGCCCCAAACAGGTGTCTTCCGCGAGGATGCGCCAAAGTGGGCGTGGGAAGTGAATCTGCAAACCAGCGAGGAACTCAACGCTTATGCCATGCCCGGCGGCAAGATCATGTTCTACACCGGCATCATCGATAAACTTAAACTCACCGACGCCGAAATCGCCGCGATCATGGGTCATGAAATCGCCCACGCCTTGCGCGAACACGGCCGTGAGCGCATGTCGCAACAACTGGGACAACAAGCGGTAGTCGGTGTCGGCGCGGCGGTCCTAGGCCTGGGCGAGGGTGGGGCGAATCTGATCGGCATGGTTGCGCAGGTCACCTTCGGATTGCCCCATAGCCGCACCCATGAATCTGAAGCCGACATTGTGGGCCTGGAACTGATGGCGCGCGGCGGCTACGATCCGAACGCAGCGGTGAACGTGTGGAAGAAAATGGCCGAAGCCGCGAAGGGCGGTCCGCCGGAATTCATGAGCACGCATCCGTCCCACGATTCGCGCATTAAAGATTTGGAGAATAATATTCCCAAGGTAATGCCGCTGTATCAAGCCGCGCCGAAAGCGTAATTCCCATTGCCTCTAACGTCCTTGCCAGGAGGCGCATGGCCCTAGGAGCCTGTCGGACTTAAAGGAAATCGGCTGCAAAAGAGGCTGAGCGGTTCATGGCCCCAGGCCACCCCGTATTCCGCCGCTTTCTTAGGCAATAGAACGACTATTGCCCGGCGAAATCGTCAAAATCTGTCCTCGCTCAGCCTCTTTTTCGCTGCGATTCTTTAAGTCCGACACGCTCCTAGGCCAGCCCCTCCCGCGTGCTCCTGCCATGCCATTGCTGTAGAACCGCACCAGTATTGTCTCCCAGCCCGCGCGTGGAGTTTGTAACCGTATATATCGAAAGTGGTACTACTTTTGGCCAATTGCGCGTCCCGGCGAAGCGCGCAACCATAACGACTGCATGAGCTAGCCCGATTACCAGAAAATATTGGGTCAGCGATTTTTAAGTGAAGTTCGTTAGGAGCGCTGCGATGAAAACATTACTTGCCGTTGTGTCCGTGTTGCTGTTCAGTTTGAGTACATCCGCATTCGCGGTTTGCGAGTTGGAAGGCCGGACTTATCAAACCGGCGACAAGGTTGGGCCGTTTACCTGCATGGCCGATGGCGGTTGGCGGCGCTGATGCGCTGAGTCACAGAATGGAGGTGTGAAATGGATGGCACTCAAATGCTCCCGGCATCGGCTGCGGATCAACCGCCCGAGAGCGGCGACAAAGGCACCGGATCGAGTTCGTTAACGGCTGCCGAGATCAAGTCCTGGGTTCGCGAAATACTCGATTGGATCGTAAAGCTGTTGCCGGTGATCGCAATGGTCCTGGTGGCCATTGTTGCCGATCATTACAAAGCATCGCTGACCGCGTCGACTTTACTGAGCGAACGTGAGAAGGCCGATAGTCAACTCAGAACCGAGATGTTCTCCAAACTCGTGGACCCCATCTCCGGCGCGAGGTCCGGCGCCGATGTTTCGCTGGAGCGCGAGCAGTTATTGGCGGAATTGCTGGCGCTCAACTTCCACGAACACATCGGTTTGAAACCGTTACTGAGTCACGTGGATGCGCGGCTCGCGCGGGAGAGTGTCGATATCGACGAAGCAAAGGCGTACGCCGCCCGTTCGGCGCGGCAGTCGTTTCGCTCGGTCGCACGGACGGTGATTTCGCGGCAGACCGCGATGCTGACCCTTAGCAACGGCGAAGGCAGTAAAGACGACAGCGCCCAAATCCAAAAACTCGATATCGGAATGCCGAATCTAAACCCGGCATTCGCCGAAAAGCTGAAGCGCGAAAAAGCCCAAGTGAAAATGTTTAGCAAGCCCATCAAGGTTGAGAATTCACCGAGAACTCACCGCTTATATCTCACCGTGAGTCAGCCTAATTGGGACAGCGAAACCTTTCATGTGGAGGTCAGTATTTTCGCGCTAAAACCCGGTGGGGAGGTCGAACTCGCGAACCGGGATTTCGAACTGTCATGGTTCGATTTTCCGCTCACCGACAACACCTTGCTCGGGGATGGTACGCGTTTCGCGATCGTTCTCGATCAGATATACGACACCAATGATGGACGATTCAGCGACCACAAGTTGGAGCAAACGACGTCCGACGCAACACGGCGAGTGAAGCTGAGCATCGTCTGGTTCCCCAAGGATTACATCGCCGCGCACGAACGGCCGACCAACTATCGCGAGTTTCGCCGCAG
>JAYTGZ010000395.1:0-4614 GCA_043733025.1 Pseudomonadota bacterium
GCGCTCGACCGCGCCATCGACATCCTCAAAAAAGAAGGCGCGCAAAACGCGCTGATCAATATCGGCGGCAACATCATCGCCCTGGGTGAACGCGGCAACCGGTCGTGGAAAATCGGCATTCAGCATCCGCGCAAACCGTCGGCGATCGCGGTGATGGACATTTACAACGGTGAAGCCATCGGCACCTCGGGCGACTATCAGCGCTACTTCGAAAAAGACGGCAAGCGCTATTGCCACATCATCGATCCCGCCACCGGCATGCCGGTTGAAAACGTCCAGTCCGTCACCATCGTTGCCAAGACGGGAACGCGGGCGGGCGTATTGTCGGATGTTGCATCGAAGCCCATCTTCATCGCCGCTTCAGACAAGTGGCGCGAAGCTGCGCGCGCCATGGGCATCGATTTAGTGATGCGCGTGGATGGCAAAGGCAGGGTCGATGTGACTTCGTTAATGTCGAAGCGGGTAACGTTCGACGATAAAAAACTCGCCGCACGGGAAGCGCCCTAACTCACAGACTTTCCCGCAGTGCCACGCGCAAACGATGCGATAGCTCATTCGCCGCGGGTCTGGCAGGCGATTCCCGCATCACCTGACCCCAAATCGGCCCAGGAAAATGTTTATCGTCGGCGAAACGGGGAATCACATGCCAATGCAAATGGGGTGTCACGTTGCCGAGCGAGGCGAGATTGATTTTGTCGGGCTTCAAAGTTTCTCGTAGCGTTTCTTCCACGACGAAGACGATGGACATTAAATGCGTGCGATCCGCGCCGGGCAAATCCGTCATCTCGCGTACGTGGTTGTTCCAGATCACGCGGCAAAAGCCGGGGTAGTCGGGATCGTCGATGAGGACGACTCGGCAACGTTGGTCCTGCCAAAGCAATTCGCCGCCGCTTTGTTCGCAGAGTTCACAGGTCATTGCTGGCAATGAAGACAGCATTGTAGCCGCGAGAAAAATTTTGCCGGCCAGGCGATCGGGTGTTCCGGTTTGGGGTTTACGCAGGCAGGAGGCCCAATTGCGGCGATGTTCGCGGGCGCCGGGCGGGGCGAGCAACGCAAACCGTCGTGGAACGTCGGTCTGGCTGAGAAACTTGGTCCGGATATCATCGGCCTCGACTTCCTCGGCCTCGTGGCGCGCGGGCGGCGTTAGCGCGGAGCACCGCGTTCTTGGAACACCCTTTCCATTTCCGCGACAGGCATGGGCCGTCCGAACAGGTATCCCTGGCCCCATTGACAGCCGTAGGCGAGCAGGTGCTCGGCTTGGGAACGATCTTCAATACCTTCGGCCGTAACTTCAATCTCCATGCTACGAGCAATGGCAATGATCGCCTTGACGATCGCGGCATCATTACGATTGGTGGTGATGTTGTGCACAAAAGATCTGTCGATCTTGATGCGATCGATGTTGAAGCGTTTCAGATAGCTTAGGCTTGAGTAACCGGTGCCGAAGTCATCGATAGCGAGTTTAATGCCGTGGCCGCGTAGCCGGTCAAGCGTCTCGAGCGTCTGGCTAACGTGCTCCAACATCACGCTTTCGGTGATCTCGAGTTCCAGATAGCGCGGATCGAGCCTGGCCTCGCGCAACGCGCTCAGCACCGTATCCACAAAACCTTCATCTTTGAGTTGACGTCCGGATACATTCACGGCCACGCTAACCTTGGGATAGCCTTGGGCGTGCCAGGCGCCGGCTTGCCGGCAAGCTTGGGTGACGACCCACGCGCCGATTTCGACAATGGCGCCGCTGTCTTCCGCATGTTGGATGAATTCATTGGGCATGACTAAGCCAAGCTCAGGGTGCTTCCAGCGCACCAGTGCTTCCATGCCGTGAACTGCGCCCGAAGCAAGATTAAGCACGGGCTGATAGTGCAACAACATCTCATCTCGATCGATGGCGGCGCGTAGCGTTTTTTCCAACCGCACCCGCTGCTGCACCGATTCCTCCATCTGGGCAGTAAACAGTTTGTAGGCGGATTTGCCCGCGGATTTTGCGAAATACATTGCGGTGTCGGCGTGTTTTAACAAATCGTCCGCATCGGCGCCATCCTCGGGGAAGAAGCTAACGCCGATGCTGGCGGAAATGTGCGCCTCCTGCGCGCCGATCCGGAACGGCAGCCGCGAGACCTCGAGGATCTTTTGGCACACGTTGTTGACCTGCGAACCGTCGGACAGGCCGGGCAGCAGCACGATGAATTCGTCGCCGCCTGGACGGGCGATGAGATCGTGCGCGCGCAATATGCTCCGCAACCGTTCGGCGAACTGCCGCAATAGTTCGTCACCGGCGTGGTGTCCCAGCGAGTCGTTGACGCGCTTAAAATTGTCGAGATCGATAAACAACACCGCCAAGAGTTGCCGAGTGTTGCGCGCGTAGGCTAACTCTTGCTCGATACGCTCGCTCAGCAAGGCGCGGTTTGGCAGATTGGTGAGCGGATCGTAATTCGCTAAATGCCATATGCGCTCTTCCGCGCTTAAACGGTCGGTGATATCGCGCGAAACCACCACCAGCCGCGTTACCGTGCCGGCGGCGTCGCGGATGACGCTACCCTGGGATTCGATAAAGCGCGTGCTGCCATCCGCCAGGACAAAGCGAAAGCGAGTGCGATGGCCAACCCCGGTTACCAACGTATCCTGAAATACCCGTTGTACGCTGTCGCGATCGTCCGGATGTATTTCATTGAAAGAATCGGTGCCGGGCAACAGTTGCGCGTCTCCGAACAATGCCCGGTACGAAGGGCTGTTATAAACACGTTTGCCTTGTGCGTCGACCACGGCGATTAGATCCGTCACGTTTTCGGCGATCAGACGAAACCGCTCTTCGTTCGCGCGCAACACCTCTTCCGCGGCCTTGCGCTCGCTTATGTCGCGCACTGTTCCGATCATGCGCCGGGCACGACCGTTCGGGCCGCGCGCCGCCACCTTGCCGCTGCTCTCGGTCCATTTCCATTCGCCCGCATCCGTGCGGTAACGATGCTGCACAAGATAGTCCGGCGCATCGCCTTTTAGGGCGCTAACGAAGGCGTCGCGAATCGTCGCGACATCTTCGGCGTGCAGCCGCGTCATAAGCTCATCGAACGGCATGACGGCGCCCACCGACTCTGTGCCTGGTTCGGGGAACAACTGGCCGCTAAGGAATATCGTCCGGGCTTCAAGGTCGAGATCCCACAGGATGAGGCTCGAACCGTCCAGGGCGAGCTTTAGGCGCTCCTGAGTGCGTAACATTGTCTGTTCAACCCGCTTACGCTCGGTGTTATCGATGGTAATCGACATATGACCGATGGGCTGGCCGGTGGCGTCGTACAACGGCGCGCCGTTGGTACTGATGAAAACGCGCGTGCCGTCTTTGCGCTGCCGCGTCAGTTCCAGGTCTTGAACGACGCCCCCGCTCAATACTTGTTTTCGGATCGCGTCGAATTCCGCGAGTTTCTCCTCCGGTACAAACGGCGGCAATCGACCCAGCGCCTCTTTTTCGGACCAGCCGAAAATGCGCTCCGCGGCCGGATTCCAGAGGGTGACGCAGCCGTCCCGATCATAGGCGTAGATGGCAAGGGGCGCGTACTGGATGATGGCTCGCAGCGAATCGTTCGCCACGCGCAACGCCTCCTCGACGCGCTTGCGTTCAGTAATATCGACGGCGATGAATAAGACGCCGACGGCCTTGCCATGGGGGTCGTAGATCGGCGCGTTCGAGAAACTCAGTTGAATCAAGGAGCCGTCACGCCGCTGGCGAACCACCTCGACATCCATCATGGATTCGCCGTCGAGAGCGCGCCGCCGGAATAATTCCGCCTGAGCGCGGTATGCTTCCGGCACCACCGGCGTTGGGCGGCCGATGACTTCTTCCGCGCGCCAACCGAACATGCGCTCGCACGCCGGGTTCCATAACATGATCACCCCATCGGCATCGGAGGCGAAGATCACCAGCGGCGAGGTGTGAACGATCCAGCTTAGCCAGCGTTCCGAATCCGGTAACGTTTTGGTGATCGGGGTGATGCTAGTTTTCATGGCAGTTTGTCCATGAGCGCATGCCCGCACAAACTCTGTTTGCGCGGCGCTGATGCTCCGGGCTTGATCGCGAGTGGACTCTGTCAGCATAGCTGCGTCGCATTTTGGGCAGGATATCATGCATTTTTGGCGTGGCCCGCTCGTCGGCCGATTTCCCTCTGGGGGCCTGTGAAAATCGTCACCAAACTTGGCGCGGTCGTCTTAGCGCCACAGCCCCTTCGAGCGCGGCAACTCAATCTATTCGTGGCGGCTCGACACCGCTTCGTATTGTCGCACGTTCTTCGTGCGGACTAATTAAACCGGCACCAAGGTTGTGCGCCCTTTGTTTCCTCAGCATGTCTTGGCATCGTTCTGAAAGCTGCGCCAGATGAGGCTCTGAAGCCCATTCCTCGGCCTGCAAGTATAGTGGCATGTGTTTTGCTCGTCGTTGCGGGAATAAACATTCGTCACGAGGGAGCAACCATGTCGACAACAAATGTGTTTCGCAAAAAATCACCTAAAACCAACACGCCGAGCACTAGTTCATCGCGGCGAAAATTTCTTAAGGGCGCAATCGTTACGAGCGGCGGTGCGGCGGCGCTGGGCGTGAGCCAAATCGGTGCGGCCCAGGACCCGGGC
>JAYTGZ010000396.1:0-2763 GCA_043733025.1 Pseudomonadota bacterium
CAATCGAACGATGGGTTACGATTGTATGCGGTTTTACTACCGGCTAAGTGCTTAGCTTTTTCTCTAGCTCCTGCCCGGACGGGGTAGCCCTAGGCTAGCCACTGGCCTAGGGCCAGAGGCAATTCTGGTGCGGCTTTGGCCCTAGGCCACCCGGCCAGGCCATGCATTGCCACGAGTCAATATCCGTGCGGCTCCCAGCGACATTCTTTTAGTCGGCCGTCACATGAATTAATTCACTCCGCCTTCAAGTTTCCCCAGCAACAAATATTCCATCAACGCTTTCTGCACGTGCATTCTGTTCTCGGCTTCGTCCCACACGACACTTTGTTTTCCCTCCAGGACATCCGCCGACACTTCTTCGCCGCGATGGGCGGGCAAACAATGCATGAACAATGCGTCGGGCGCCGCGTCGGCCATCATGTCGGCATCGACGCAGAAATCGGCGAAGTCTTTTTTGCGCTCTTCCGTCTCGGCCTCGAAACCCATGCTGGTCCAAACGTCCGTCGTCACGAGGTGGGCGCCCTTGGCCGCTGCGTGCGGATCGGTGAATTCCCGGTATTGATCGGTGTTGAACAGCCCGGCTTCTTCCGGCTTGATCTCGTAGCCGGGCGGCGTGGCAACGTGGACATTGAAATCCAAAATTTCCGCCGCTTGCAGCCAAGTGTTACACATATTGTTGGAATCACCGATCCACGCCACGGTCTTGCCGGCGACGGGACCGCGATGCTCGATGAAGGTGAAAATATCCGCGAGAATTTGGCAGGGATGATATTCATTGGTGAGGCCGTTGATAACCGGCACGCGCGAATGTTGCGCGAAGCGCTCGATGATACTTTGCTCGAAGGTGCGGATCATGACGATATCGACCATGCGCGAAATCACCCGCGCCACATCTTCGATTGGCTCGCCGCGGCCAAGTTGGGAATCCTGCCGATTCAGCGTGATTACCGAGCCGCCCATCTGATACATGCCGGCCTCGAAGGACACGCGAGTACGAGTCGAACTCTTCTCGAACACCATCGCCAGCGTGCGATCGGTCAACGGATGATAGGGTTTATATTCCTTGAACTGCCGCTTAATCCAGGCCGAGCGCGCAAAAAGATAATCGAGCTCCTCGCGACTGAAATCCTTCAACTGCAAAAAATGCCGTGACTCCACGATGATTACGCCGCGAGAAAATCCTTGATGATCGGCGCGAGAATTCCGACCAGTTGCTCCGCTTCGGCCATGGAAAAAATCAGCGGCGGCAAGAGGCGCACCACGTTTTCGGCGGTGACGTTCACCAACAATCCCTGCTCGCGCGCGCGCTTGACTATGTCCGCGCACGGCCGATCGAGCTCGATGCCCATCATCATGCCGCGGCCGCGAATCTCCTTCACGCCGGCGACGCCGGCGAGCCGCTCGCGTAATTGCGCGCGGATCCATTCGCCGGTGTGCGTCGATTTTTCCAGCAGGCCTTCTTCTTCGATGGCCTGCAACGTCGCAAGCGACGCCGCGCAAACCAACGGCCCGCCACCAAATGTCGAGCCATGATTGCCGGGACCGAACACGCCCGTTGCGCGACCCGCCGCCACACACGCGCCGATCGGCACACCCGAACCTAGGCCTTTCGCCAAGGTGATCACGTCGGGCTTCACGGCGGCGTCTTGAAAACCGAACCATTTGCCCGTGCGGCCGATGCCGCACTGGACTTCATCGATCATGAACAGCCACTCTTGCTTGTCGCAAATCGCGCGCAACGCGCGGATGTACTCCAAGTCCGCCATGGTCACGCCCGCTTCGCCTTGTATCACTTCCACTAACACGGCGGCCACATTGGATTGGTTTTTGGCGATTTGCCGCACCGCCACGGCATCGTTGTAGGGCACGCGCACGAAGCCGTCCATCAGTGGCTCGAAACCCGCTTGCGCTTTGCGGCTGCCGGTCGCCGACAGCGTAGCCAACGTGCGGCCGTGCCAGGCTTTTTCCATGACGATGATGTGGGGATTCTCGACGCCGTTCTTGTGGCCATACAAGCGCGCGAGTTTGATCGCAGCCTCATTCGCCTCCGCGCCGGAATTGCAGAAGAACACCTCGTCCATGCCGGACAGTTTGCAAATGCGTTCGGCCAATTCTTCTTGGCGGAAAATGCGATAGAGATTCGACGTATGAATGAGGTTCTTCGCCTGCTCAGCAATGGCCGCGACGACTTTCGGATGGGCGTGGCCCACACTCGTCACCGCCACACCGGACACGGCATCCAGGTAGCGTTTGCCCTGATCATCGATCAACCACGCGCCCTCCCCCTTCACGAAACCGATCGGCTGGCGCGCATAGGTGTTCATCACGTACGACATCGTCATCCCCAAAAACAAATCGGCGGCAAATCGAAGATCGCCGCCAAAATTGAAAGTATACCAAAGCTTTACCCTAGCAACGGCAATTGACGGCTCCCTCACACACGATGCTCCGCACGGAACTTGCGATGATCACGGCAGATGGATGCTCGACCGCCGGTTCCACAGCACCAAGCCAGAAGCCTTATCCAGCTTGCAGTCCAGCCTGTTCCGCTATCGTTTAGCTTTGTTCATCGTTTAGCTTTGTTCGACGCCTGCCCTACCGCGCGGGCGTAAAAAATTTCGATGCTGCCCGTTGGGCAGGCGTTGGACAAAGCTAAACGATAGAAGCCCTTCAGGCTCGTCAACGACCCGATACATTCCCGCAACGCAGCCAATTTTCACCCAACTACGACCGCCATGCAGGGCGTTGACCTTTCGCTTGCCA
>JAYTGZ010000397.1:0-4705 GCA_043733025.1 Pseudomonadota bacterium
AATTCGTCCACGGGAATTTCCGCGAATTCCGCGGCACGCTTTAGATCGATATGCTTGCTTGTTGAAACGATTGTGAAGTAAGGCTTGTTAGGAATAAAGGCGAGAGTCAGACCAAATCGCTCGGGGTCGCGCACGATGTTGCGTACGGCGATAAGCTTGGGGACATAGTTGCGTGTCTCGGCCGGTAACTGAATGCTGGAAAAATCCGTCGGCAATCCGCGTGCCCGATTATAAACAATGGCGCGGCCGACGCGGCCCTCGCCGGAATTGTAGGATGCCAGCGCAAGTTCCCAACTATTGAAACGCCGATGCAGGGTTTGGAGATAGTCCAATGCCGCGTTCGTGGCGGCATGGACATCGCGGCGTTCGTCGTGCCACCAATTCTGCTGCAGGCCGTAGTTTTTCCCCGTGGCGGGCATGAACTGCCAGATGCCCGACGCTCGCGCCCGCGAATAGGCCTTCGGATTGAACGCGCTTTCGACGATGGGCAGCAGCGCAATTTCCATCGGCATGCCGCGTTTTTCAACTTCTTCGGCGATGTGGTACAAATAACGGCGGCTGCGCTTGACGATGCGCGCCAGGTATTCCGGTTCCGAGGCAAAGGCGGCTTCGTGAACGGCTACGCGGGGATTCGCCAGGAGCCCGAGCTTGAATCCGTTGCGGATGCGATCCCACAGATCGTCGACGGCTGTAGTGTCGACCGGCGCTGGGGGTTGTTCCGCGACTTCGACCGGTTCAGATGGCGGTAACGGTTGTTGGACGGTGACATGGGGCGTTTCGGCGCCAGACACTTCCGCTTGCGGAACCTGAACCTCGGGCAGCCATTCGTGCTGCTCTTCGATCGGCGTGTTTTCCGCTGAGCCCTGCGCGGCGCCGATGGGCCGAAACTGCGCCTGTGCCGGAAAGGACAGAACGCTCATTAGGCAAACAACAAATAACGCGTTGTTAATTTTGATCATTATTCCGTACGGCGCCCGCCCTGAAATCATGCCGCATGTTAAACCAGCGGGGGGCCGGGTCAAGAAGATATTTTCTAAACGACTGAGATACTTAGGAACGTTCACTTGAGGTCCTTCGCGATCCGCAATAGGCTTGATTATAGGTTCTTTAGCACTAAAAGCTATTCTTCCACTCGCGAATAGTGGCGAGCACGTCGATGGATGTGGAATTTTTGGTCTGCGTGCGCTTATCCGCGGCGGCGACGACCGCGGTAACGTCACTGCGCATAAAAGGATTGGTCGCCAATTCCAAGGCGATGGTCGAGGGGACGGTGGGAATGCCTCGGCCGCGTTTCTCGCGTTCTACAAACTCGCGTTTGAGCAGCGCATCGTTGTCCGGCTCAACGGCACGGGCGAAGGCGATGTTCGATAGGGTGTATTCGTGGCCGCAGTAGACTAGGGTGTCGCCCGGCAGCGCGGCGAGTTTACCAAGGGATCGATGCATTTGCGCCGGCGTGCCTTCGAACAAGCGGCCGCAGCCGCAGGCGAACAGGGTATCGCCGCAGAACACCATGCCGTGACCGACGTAGGCGATATGTCCTGCCGTGTGGCCCGGTATTTCGATGACCTTGAATTGCAAGCGCAGTTCGGGGATGGAAATCTCGTCATCTTCCTTCAAGCGGGATGAGAGGGTATCGATAATCTCGCCGGCCGGACCATGGACGGGGACGGAATGTTTGGCCAGGAGATCCCGATTGCCGCCGATGTGGTCATTGTGGTGATGTGTGATGAGAATGGCACAAAGCGCCAGTTTCTGCGTACGCAGGAAATCGAATACCGGCGCGGCATCGCCGGGATCGACCACGACGGCGTTTTTCCCGTCATGGAGCGCCCAAATGTAATTATCGCGAAACGCGGGGATGGCGGAGACGGTGATCATATCGGGAGGGAGTTTACTCCGTTGGGCTCACCATGCCTATTGCGCGTGTTTGCCGGCTCGATATCGTGCGCGGAGTTGAAATGGAATTACGCCATACGTCAACAACCTGACGTAGAACGCGCGGTTAGGAGGGGGAAGGGGCCAGATGTCAACTCGCAGCGGACACTAACCCTTCGCGATATCGCTGAAACTCTTACCTTTGAACTCCGTGATTTTCGCTTGGATTTCCTGGCTATATTTGCCCTTCATCGATCCGGCATCGGCGACCATATTCGAGAAAATTTCCTTCAACTGCGCGGCATCGATTTTTCTGCCGCTGGCATAGTATCGCTTCGCTACCTGGCCTAGCGCGAAGGTCACGCCGAACGACATGCCGGAACTCGCCGCCTGGCGGCCCACTCCGCCAAAGATGCCGCCGAGCAGCTTGCGCGCGACGACTTCCAGATACTGCGATGTCATGCCGATGCCCAAGGTTCCGGCGAAGTCTTTAATATAGCTTTGGTCGAGTTCGAAACCGTAATTTTGACCGATGCGATACACCATGCGCATCTGCAACGGAATGATCGCCAAGGTCGATAGGGTCTCAGGCATGAGTTCCAGCGCGGCGTTAACGATGGCGGCCTTGCGGATCATCTCGTCCATTTCCGCTTCGCTCATCTTGGGCGCGGCGCTCGATTGTGCCGCGGTCGAAACCGGCAAATTAGCAACCGCCTCCGCTTCTTGGTGATATGTATTCAAGACTTCCGGCGCGAGATTCAATGATTGCGCCAAAGCCGCCAAGAATTTTTTCTCCAGATCATTGGTCGCGCCATCGACGTTACAAGCACCGACGGCCAACTCGTAGGCTGCCTCTTTCGCGTCCGCGCTTCGCAACTGACTCGCTGCCTCCGGTAGGCTGATCTTGCGCAACAAGACATCGTGATATATCTCATCCACATTGAGCTGGGCGCCGGCAAACGACGCGACGAGTTTTTCAATTTCGCCGCGTTCCTGCTCGGTCCGATTGCCGTCGGCCAGGGCCGCCATCATCGCTATCGACAAAATCGCTTTCTGTTCCGGTTCGGTCATGTTTATCTCCGAGAAACGTTAGAGTGTAAAGATTGTAACTGCTTGTTGTGAGGTGGGGGGGTGGCCAGTACATTCCAATCGAGGTATGAGTCAGCGGGGTGGTTTTTCAGTGTAGTTAGGCGGCTGTTTTCGATCGGTTAAAAATGGTTTTGAAGCGAGTTGTGCGCGCGTCGATAAGGCGCTGCGCCGCGTCATTATCGCTTATAGCGTGAGCTGGGCATCGAGTTGTTGGAAAGTTATTTCTGGTTTGAGAAATTACTCCGCCAAGTGCAATGAGTGGCGGGCCTACTGGGTAGCCCGAGGCCAGCTCCTGGACTAGGGCCATAAGGACATCACGGGCGATGCCCTGTTGACCCAACGCGCGCTGGCCACCTATGGCCCTAGGCCAGCCACTCTGGTCGAGCAGCAAGCGCGGCGTGCCTTTCCGGATAAGCATGGCTAGAAGCCAAGCTGGATGCGGCTTCTGGCTTGGTCTATTTTGCGAGTCAATATGGGCGGCTTCCGATTACTTTAATCGCGCTTGAGTTGATTCGTATCAGTGAGTTATAATCGTGGGCTTGGTGAAAAAAGTGAACAGTGTGGAACTAACCGGAGAAGTACGATGACAGCGACGACCGCGCAGAAAGCGCAGATTATCAAGGATTTTCAACGGGCTGGTAACGATACCGGCTCGCCCGAAGTGCAAGTTGCATTGATGACCGGGCGCATCAATGAATTGACCCCGCATTTCAAAACCCACGTCAAGGATTTTCATTCCCGCCGTGGTCTCCTAAAGCTGGTGAGCCAGCGGCGTAGTTTGTTGGATTATTTGAAGCGCAAGAACAGCGACAGCTACAAAGCCCTGATCGAACGTCTTGGCATCCGCAAGTAAGCGCGGCCGGCCATAGCAATCACGAGCACGAGAGCCTGCATTGCCAGGCTCTTGTGCATTTAAGACCACTTTTCGTGGCGCGCCATTTCGAGCCGTAAAAATAACGTTCAAGCTACGCGCCGCGCTATCAATAAGGAAGACATTGTGAATCCGATCAAAAAATCGTTTCAGTACGGTAAGCATACCGTGACCCTGGAAACCGGTGAACTCGCGCGCCAAGCGGACGGCGCGGTGTTGGTCAGCATAGACGATACGGTAGTGCTGGTCACCGTCGTCGGCGCGACGGGCGCCAAAGCGGGCCAGGATTTTTTCCCGCTCACTTGCGACTATCAAGAACGCACCTATGCCGCGGGCAAGATCCCCGGCGGTTTCTTCAAGCGCGAAGGCCGGCCTTCGGAAAAAGAAACGCTGACATCGCGCTTGATCGATCGGCCGATGCGCCCGCTGTTCCCGGAAGGCTTTTACAACGAAGTGCAAATCGTCGCGATGGTGTTGTCGGCGAACCCCGATATTGATCCGGATATTGCTGCCGTGATCGGCGCATCGGCAGCCGTGGCCTTGTCGGGTATCCCGTTCGACGGCCCCATCGGCGCGGCGCGCGTGGGTTACGTCGATGGTCAATATGTGTTGAATCCGTCAGCCGCTGAACTGGAAAATTCTAAGCTGAATCTCGTTGTCGCCGGCACCGATGTGGCGGTGTTGATGGTGGAATCGGAAGCCCATGAGTTGCCGGAAGAGGTGATGTTGGGCGCCGTCGTATTCGGCCACGATCAATTGCAAGCGGCGATCAACGCCATCAATGAGTTGGTCGACGAAGGCGGCAAGGACGCTTGGGATTGGACGCCGCCGGAGAAAGATCAAACCCTGGTCGCGCGCATCACCGAATTG
>JAYTGZ010000398.1:0-3223 GCA_043733025.1 Pseudomonadota bacterium
GATCGAGCTCGAAGCCCACAGCGGCGGCGTAGGCAAACGCGGGATGCAGCTATTCCACAAGTGCTTCGACAACGGGCTGCTGGTGAGGGCGACCGGCGACATCATCGCGCTCTCCCCCCCGCTGATCCTGGAGAAGGCACATATCGACGAGATGATCGGGCGGATTGGGGAACTGGTGGAGGGGGTGGAGTAGGGGGGTGGGGGGTTGGGGCTAATCTCTGCTCTGTGGCGGAATGCAGCACGATGGCTTTCGGGCGGCCAAAGCTAAAAACCTGCCGTTCGCTTTTTGGCGCGAGCTGGGCCGACACCCGACCATCCGCTCTGAGCAAGGAAATTGCAAAAAGCTGCCGCTTCGCCCTCGACCCACTAGCGGACTTTGCCGCTAATTGCTGCTTGGTTCCGTTCGGTCCTCCGACGGTAACGGTGCGGCGCTTTGACGAGCAAGTTGGAATATTCCTGCAAAGAGGCGCATTGTCGTCTCGCTCACGCACCGAGTCGCTCGGTATTGAGCAAATCAACAGGAGGATGCCATGATTGGATTTCTTCGAGCAGGTCTGATTGCATCTGCTCTCGCGCTGGCGATCACGTCCGGCGTTTCTGCCAAACCTCATCCCGGGACGGCGGCAATTGCAGGTACATGGAAGCTGAACACGGCGGCAACAAAGGGGATGGTGCCACCGATGAAAAGCGAAACGCGGGTTTACACCGTCCATGGCATCAAGGTCACCATGCATACGGATGGCATCGATGCGACCGGCAAGTCCGTCTCAAACAGTTATGCCGCAGCTTATGATGGTAAATTCTATCCAACCGTGGATAATCCGGTCGGCGATACGATCGCGTTGACGAAGGTGGACTCACATACGATCACAGCCATCCTTCGCAAAGGTTCGAAGGTTTCCGCGACCTCACGTGCGGTCGTCTCCCCTGATGGCAAACACCTTACCATCACGCGCAAGACTGGCACGCCTCCCGGCAAGCTCGTCACAAGCACCTTGGCTTACGACAGGAAGTAAGAACTAGTCGAAGTAGCCCGCTCGACGGTCGCAGGCGGGCACCTTTGCTTTTATTGTCATGCCGCGGCGATCAATAGCCTGCTTTTTGGCTTGAGCTGGGTTGGAAGTGGAGCTCTTGTTTTTGATCCGGCGTGGCATACGGCGTACCGTCGGTTAACGACGCACAAGCAGGCAAAGCGATAAGCGATGATGCGCATTCTTCGCAGAGTTGGGAGCGAACAACCGAACAGCGGCTATCCTGAGCCAACCGTAGGATACAGCGGTCCAACGGCGTGATCAGTCTGGGGCGATCCGCGGATCGACTATCTTATTCCTGCCACTCTCCAGCCAACCAGCAAGTCTTGGTTTGCGCATCTTACGCACGGCGTCGGCGTAAAGGGCAAGGTCGCTTTCACTCAATACTCCGAGCCAGCGGCCATTTTGTCCTTTGTTGAAGAAGCGCTTTGAGCCCTCTGCGAACATCGATTTGGTCTGCGGCATCAACTCGTCACCTGAGGATTTCATGGCTTCGAAACCAGCCGCACCCACGAGCGACGGCCAAATGGTTTCATCAATCTCGATGGTGAGGAAAGCCGCAATGCGCCGCATTTCGGCGTCCAGATCGGCGGATAGGTCCGCGTAATGCACTAACAGGACATTCGGGCGTCTGCGCTCGGCCCAGTAGCTCGCCTGCAGGTCAAAGAAGTACGGGCTCGGGGGGCCTTCGACCGCACTTCTTCTTTTTGGCTTTGCGGCCAACCATCCACGAAAATAGGTCGCAGGGTCCGCTGGGGGTCGTGCGTACGGCCTTCCGATGACCGGGTCGTCCAGTCCGATCACGTCGAAGCGCGCCGACTGCTCTTCACTAAACCCGGTCAAATGGTTGTGCATCGAGAGGGCAGCATCGCGGCCGTCGCGCGCAACGTGGATGTATTTGACCTCGTCGTAGAGAGGCAGGCCATCCAACGGCAGGTGAGTTTTTAGAAATCGCCGGTGTGGCAGGTCCTCTATGGCCTTGCGCGCCGCCTCGGCTGTAAAGCGAAATCGCGCTTCGACCCAAGGTGACATTGTCGGCAACGCGCGGACCCGTGCGTCCTGAAAGACCAGCGAGCTCACGATTTGCTGCATCCAGGTCGTGCCGCACTTGGGAGCTGTGGCGATGATTATGTCATCAGAACGAGGTGCATATCCGTCCCAATAGCGGCTATCCAACGACCACGTTCGATATTCGCGCATGGGTGGGCGAACTAGCATCAGGTAGCCTCATTCAGTCGGGCTTTACCCTATCGTCAGAGCTAAAAGATGGCCAGATATTTAGGGTGGTGGTTCGGCGCAATTGTGCATCGATGCGAAACGCAGCATATTCAGCCGAGATCAAATGGGAATCAATGTCCGCCAACGGCCATTCCCCGTCGATGCGTCTTTGCAATCATCAGGAAAACGGACCGTCCGCTTTTAGGCATGTTAGATATCGACGTCTGTGACCGGGTCGAGGACGCGAAGCAGCCGAGAACGTCAGCTCGGGAACGGCGGATTTCAGGACTACCGATATGAGCGGCGGATGGCTCAGATTGGATCAAAAGCTGCCCCCGCAGTTCCCACTCTACCCCACCAGCACAATCTTTCCGACATGGCGTTTCGCCAAAAACGCCTCCTGCGCCGCGACAATCTGGCCTAGCGGATAGCTCGCTGCGACAAGCGGCTTGATCTCTCCGCGTTCGATATAGGTGATCAGGTTGGGGAATACTTGCGGCTCCAGGATGGTGCAGCCCAGCAGGCGCAGATCCTTGAGGTAGAGCGTGCGCAGGTCGAGATCGACGATCGGGCCGGAGATTGCGCCTGCAACGCCGTAGCGCCCGCCACGTTTGAGACTGTTCAGGATGCTGGCGAACTGCGCGCCGCCGACAATGTCGACGGCAGCATCGAAGTGCTCCGGCCCGAACAGCGCCGCCAGATCAGCATCGCGCGGGATCACATGATCCGCTCCCAAGGCGCGCACCGCATCGGTCTTGTCGCTCCCCGCCATTGCGGTCACTTGCGCGCCGCGGCGCTTCGCCAACTGGACGGCGGCGGACCCGACCCCGCCCGATGCGCCGGTGATCAGCACATGCTCACCCTCCGCCAGTGCGATCCGGGTGAGCATGTTTTCGGCGGCGGAATAGGCGCAGGGGAAGCTTGCCAGTTCGACATCGCTCAAGCTGGATTCGATCCGGTGGGCATGGGCCGAG
>JAYTGZ010000399.1:0-11482 GCA_043733025.1 Pseudomonadota bacterium
GGGTAAGACCATCGCCCTGGAAGAATTCAGCGTTTCGCATTTCGTGCTGGTGACGGCGTTGGCGAAGAACGGCATGAGCTTGGCCGACGTGAAGGTGACCAATCTCACGGCAGGTGACGCTGCCGCTGCGTTTCTCGCCGGCCGGGTCGATGCCGCCGTGGTGTGGAATCCCTGGGTGAATCAGATACAAGTGAGCGGCAAAGGTAAGGCGCTGTTCACTTCGAAGGACATGCCCGGCCTCATCCCCGATCTCCTCGTCGCCCAAGAAAAAGCCATCAAAGAAAAGCGCAAAGACCTTCTAGGCATGATCCGCGCGTGGTACGACACGGTGGCCTTCATTCAAGCCAAGCCCGACGAGGCGGCCCAAATCATGAGCAAGGTGGTCGGCTTGAAGGCGCAGGAATACAAAGTTTTCTTGCCGGGGACTAAATTTTTCGCGGAGAAAGACGTGCTCGCTGCGTTAGATGAAACGAACGCCAGCTCCTTGGTTGCCGTGGCGCCTACCATTACCAAATTCTTGCTCGACAATAAGTTGATGGAAGGCAACCCGGACATCGCAAAAGGGATCGATCCTTCGCTGGTGCGTGAAGTCGCCAAGCGCTAAGCAGATTCGTTGCGGCGATAATTCGCGTGGAGCCCAATCTCACCACCAGTGCAACGCAGGCACGTAGCCCGCGTTCGAGCATCTGGGTGATCCGCGGCGTGCTCGGCGCGCGGCAATACTGGGTATTTGCCATCGCCGGTTTGTTGCTGCCGCTGGCGCTGTGGTGGATCGCCAGCGGCAGCGGCTGGATCGACAAGGTGTTTCTACCCAGCCCGAAAGACGTTGTGGTGCGGATTGGCACCTGGTTCAGCCGAGATAATCTGCTACGCGACATTGGGATTAGCACCTATCGAGTCACCGCCGGTTGGCTGCTGTCGGCGCTGATCGCGTTGCCGTTGGCGTTGTTCATCGGCGCCTACCGGCCGATTCAAGCGCTGTTCGAACCGCTCATGGATTTCATTCGTTACATGCCGGCGGTCGCGTTCATTCCGCTGGTGATGATTTGGGTTGGCATCGACGAGGGCTCGAAGGTCGCCATTATTTTCATTGGCACTTTTTTTCAGATGGTGCTAATGATGGCCGAGGATGTGCGCCGCGTGCCCATGCAGCAAATCGAAGCCGCCCAAACCATGGGCGCGAACCGTGACGAAGTGTTGTCACTGGTGGTATTTCAATCGGCCAAGCCGGCGCTACTCGATAGCCTGCGCATCACCATGGGATGGGCGTGGACTTACCTGGTGGTCGCGGAACTCGTCGCCGCCAACTCGGGTCTCGGATATGCCATCATCAAGGCGCAAAGATTCTTGCAGACGGACAAGATCTTCGCCGGCATTCTGTTGATCGGCGCTATCGGCCTCGCCATGGATCAAGGCTTCCGCTGGCTCCATCGCCGTTCGTTCCCGTGGCTATATTCGAGATAAGCATGGCGAAGACCATCACAATCTCGCGCCTGGGCAAAATTTTCTCTACCGGAGAGGGCGCCACCGTCGCGCTGGAGAACATCGACCTCACGGTCGAGGCGAGCGAATTCGTCACATTAGTCGGCGCGTCGGGCTGCGGCAAATCCACTTTGCTGCGCATCATCGCCGGCCTGGAGCAAAAGACCAGCGGCCAAGTCAGTATCGCCGGTGTGCCGATCGACGGTCCCGGTGTCGACCGCGCCGTGGTGTTCCAACACTACAGCCTCTATCCGTGGCTCACGGTGATGCAAAACATCAAGTTTTCGCGCCGGCTCGCAACTCATCGAAGCGACATTACCTCCGCCGATGTGGAAGCCGCCGCTGGCCGCGCCGATGCGCTGCTCGCCGTGATGGGATTGAGCCATGTGGCCGACGCCTATCCCAATCAGCTTTCCGGCGGCATGCAGCAGCGCGTCGCCATCGCCCGGGCGCTGATGCCGCGGCCGCAAATACTCTTGATGGACGAGCCGTTCGGCGCCCTCGATGCGCAAACGCGCGATGTGATGCACGACTTGATTCGCTACCTGCGCGCTATCGAAAACACCACCATCGTGTTCGTCACCCATGATGTCGAAGAAGCAATTTATCTCGGCAATCGCGTCGTGGTGTTGGCGCCGCGGCCAGGGCGCATCGACAGCATCCACAGCGTGCCGCTGCCCGACGAGCGAATTCAAGACATGAAGCTCACGCCGGACTTCATCGCTGTGAAACGCACCATCCTTGAACGTATCCGCGAGACTTCGGGCATGAAGACCGATTACGACATGCTGCGAAAGCTGACGCAAAACGCGGCACGGATCGCCTAAGAAAACAGGAACGTGAGAATGACAAATACTTTACCCGAAATTGCCGCCGCTGCCTTGTTGTGGCAAGACCTGATACCCGGTGGCGCCCACTGGTCCGGCATCGTGCGCCGCGGCACGACATTGCGCCTCACCGACTTGAAAGGCGGCGCGAACTGCTCGGCGATTTTCTTCAATCAAGAGGAAAAGCTCGAACGCTATAACATGGCCGACACGCTGAAAGCGCAGCACACGGCCCACTTAACCAAAGGCCATGTTTGCTACTCGGACATGGGGCGGGTGCTGTGTTCCATCACCGCCGATAGCCTGGGTTGGCACGATCCGCTGTGCGGGCCGTCCAACGCCCACGACATTCGCGAAAAATACGGCGAGCGTCGCTACCAAGAAGCGCGCAACGACATGTATCGCAACGGTCGCGATGGGCTACTCATTGAGTTGGCGAAATGGGGATTGGGGGCGCGGGACTTGGTTGCGACGGTGAATTTTTTCAGCAAGGTATGGGTCGACGACGACGGCCAGTTTCACTACGTCGCAGACCATTCGCAGGCGGGCGCGGCGGTGGAGCTGCGCTTTGAGATGAATTGTCTTGTGGCGCTGTCCACCGCGCCGCATCCGTTGACGGATTCGCGAGAGTATCAACCCGGCCCGATAAGCGTGACCGCATGGAGCGCCGGCTGTGTCGCTTTGGACGATATGTGCCGCGTGAGTTGTGCTGAAAATGGCCGTGGCTTCCAAAACACGGAGCGCTATTTTCGCGGCGCAAATCCATGAACGGCGGGCTCACGGAAAGCAAGCTCAATCCCGCGCAAGCGATTTATGATTTCACGCTCGCGGCAGGCGAAGGCTGGCTGCGCGAAATCAAGCGTGGCCAAATCTTTCGCATTCACGATCTTAAAGGCAATCAAGCGGTCGATACCCTGTTCTACAGCACGGCTGATCCAGCCGATCACTACAGCGCTCAGGATACGATTCGCGCCCAACGCAGTCTTTATCTCACCACTGGCAGCCGCTTAATGTCGAACGAAGGCCACGTCTTGCTGACCATCGTCGCCGATACCTGTGGCCGCCACGACACGCTCGGCGGCGCGTGTGCATCGGAAAGCAACAGCGTGCGCTACGCCGTCGAGAAAAAATACATGCACAGTTGCCGCGACACGTTTCTGCATATGGCCACCCATTTTCATCGACACATCACGAAACGCGACATCGCCAGCAACATCAATTTCTTCATGAATGTGCCGGTGACCCCGGAGGGAAAATTGACTTTCGCCGACGGTGTATCGGCGCCGGGCAAATATGTCGAAATGCGCGCCGAGATGGACGTGATCTGTCTCATTTCCAATTGCCCACAACTGAACAATCCGTGTAATGCCTATAACCCGACGCCGGTGCAATTGTTGATTTGGGATGGGGTCGACGCGCTGACTGACTGAACAAAAACCCATCATGGCTGCGCGGGACGGCCCGCGAATCGGCCTACGAAATCGAGCGGGACGACCCGCCGCAGACAAGGTGTCGCAGTCGAAACATGTTCAACAAAATCTTAATCGCAAACCGCGGCGCAATCGCCTGCCGCATTGCGCGCACGCTGAAATCCATGGGTATCGAGTCGGTCGCTGTTTACTCCGATGCGGATCGCCACTCGCGGCATGTCGCCGACGCCGATGAAGCCGTTCGCATCGGCCCCGCGCCGGCGGCCGAGAGTTATCTGCGCGTCGAAGCCATTCTGCACGCTGCTCGCAGTACAGGCGCCCAGGCGATCCATCCCGGTTACGGTTTTCTGTCGGAGAACGCCGATTTCGCCCAGGCCTGCGCCGACGCCGGGCTGACCTTCATCGGGCCAACGCCGGCGCAAATGCGCGCGTTCGGACTGAAACATACAGCGCGGGAACTCGCGGCGGCGAACGATGTGCCGTTGCTACCGGGCTCCGGCCTGCTCGCAAATGTCGACCAAGCCATAAGCGAGGCGGCGCGCATCGGCTATCCCGTGATGCTCAAGAGCACCGCCGGTGGCGGTGGTATCGGCATGCAGTTGGTTTGGCGCGAAGAGGAACTTCGTCCCGCGTTCCAATCGGTGGAACGGATCGCCAAGAGCGCGTTTAAATCCGGTGGATTGTTTTTGGAAAAATACGTCGAGGCGGCGCGCCACATTGAAGTGCAAATCTTCGGCGATGGCCATGGCCATGTCGTTAGTTTGGGCGAGCGGGATTGCTCGGTGCAGCGGCGCAACCAAAAAGTGATCGAAGAAGCGCCGGCGCCGGGGTTGAGCGAGCTGACGCGACGGCATCTCGCGTCAACGGCTGAGCGCTTGGGTCTCGCAATCGGCTATCAATGCGCCGGAACGGTTGAGTTCGTCTACGATTCCCAAAGCGATCAGTTCTACTTTCTCGAAGTGAATACGCGGCTGCAAGTGGAGCACGGCGTGACGGAAGAAATCACCGGCATCGATCTAGTCGAGTGGATGGTGCGCCAAGCGGCGGGCGAACTGGACCTCTCCCATTTTCGAGCGCAATTCGAAGGGCATTCGATCCAAGCGCGCATCTACGCCGAAGATCCAGGCAAGAATTTTCAACCCTGCAGCGGGCTGTTGACCGCGGTGGCCTTTCCGCGTGACGCCAGGATCGAAACATGGGTCACGAGCGGCAGCGAAGTTTCGCCCTATTACGATCCCATGATCGCAAAGTTAATCGTGAAGGCTGACACTCGCCAACACGCGATCGCGAAACTAAGCGCCGCGCTGAGCGCGACACAACTGGCGGGAATCGAAACCAATGTCCCTTATTTGCGCCAGATCGCGGCGGACGAAACGTTTTCCGCTGGACAGCAAACCACGCGCTATCTATCGACGCTACCCTACGCCGCGCGTAGCGTCGAAGTGCTTGAGCCCGGCATCCAGACGACGGTGCAAGACTATCCGGGACGCATCGGCTATTGGCATGTCGGCATGCCGCCCTCCGGGCCGATGGACGCACTGGCGATGCGCTTGGCCAACCGCTTGGTCGGCGAACCAGATGGCGCCGCGGCGTTGGAGATCACCTTGTCCGGACCGACGCTGAGATTCAATTTCGACGCAGTCATCGCCATCGCCGGCGCACCGTTCAACGTCGAGGTAAACGGGCAAACCGTGCCGCTATGGCACGCCCAGGAAGTAAAGGCTGGACAGGTATTGAAAGTCGCCGGTGTTACGGCATCCGGCGCCAGATGTTACCTCGCCATCGCCGGCGCGATTCAAGTGCCGGATTATCTCGGCAGCAAGGCGACGTTCACGCTCGGCCAAGTGGGCGGACATGGCGGACGACCCCTGCGCGTTGGCGATGTGCTGCACATCGGCAACACGGCAACATCACTCAACGAACCGCCGGCGATCGATACACGCGCGATTCCTCGATACGAGGCCCGCTGGAGCATCGGTGTGTTATACGGTCCCCACGGCGCGCCGGATTTCTTTACCGACGCGGATATTGAAACGTTCTTTGCCGCCAATTGGGAAGTGCATTACAACTCGAGCCGCACCGGCGTGCGCCTCATCGGGCCGAAACCGCAGTGGGCACGCCGCGACGGCGGCGAAGCGGGGCTGCATCCTTCGAACATCCACGACAATGCCTACGCGATCGGCGCCATCGATTTCACCGGCGATATGCCCGTGATCCTCGGCCCCGATGGGCCGAGCTTGGGCGGATTCGTGTGTCCCGCCGTTGTCGTGAAAGCAGAGTTGTGGAAAGTCGGCCAGCTCAAGCCGGGCGACAAGGTCCGCTTCGAAAGACTGTCGTTGCAACAAGCATTGGCGCTCGCGGTGGAACAGGAGTCTGTGATTGCCACGCTCGCGCAGCCACAAACAAAAACACCAGGTGTACCGGTGCGTGTGGTGAGCGATGCCGTGATCCATCAGTTGGAAAAGAATCGCGACAACGTGGCGGTGACCTATCGACTCGCGGGCGACGATTATCTGTTGATCGAGTATGGGCCGTTGGTGCTCGATCTCAATCTACGCTTCCGCGTTCACGCCGTGATGTCAGCGCTGCAAGCGCAACAGATTCACGGCATCGTCGATCTCACGCCCGGCATTCGCTCCCTGCAAATCCACTACGACAGCGCGCGATTGTCACTCACGGCGTTGATGGAAATCTTACTCCTCGCGGAATCCTTGCTGCCTGCGCTCGACGACATGGAAGTGCCAGCGCGCATCGTGCATTTACCCTTGGCATGGAACGATAGCCAAACGCAATTGGCGATTCAAAAATATACCCAGTCCGTGCGCAAGGACGCGCCTTGGTGCCCGAGCAATATCGAGTTCATACGCCGCATCAACGGGCTCGATAGCATCGACAACGTGCAGCGCATCGTGTTCGATGCGTCTTATCTGGTGCTGGGCTTGGGCGACGTTTATCTCGGCGCGCCGGTCGCCACGCCGATGGATCCGCGGCATCGCCTGGTCACGACAAAGTACAATCCAGCGCGCACCTGGACGCCCGAAAACGCCGTCGGAATCGGCGGCGCCTATCTTTGCATCTATGGCATGGAGGGCCCGGGCGGCTATCAATTCGTCGGGCGCACGCTGCAGATGTGGAACCGCTATCGCGAAACCGCCGGCTTCCGCGAGGGCAAGCCGTGGCTGCTGCGATTTTTTGATCAGATTCGTTTTTATCCCGTGAGCGAAGCAGCGTTGCTGGACATGCGCCAGGATTTTCTGCAGGGTAAGTTCAATATCAAGATCGAACAACAGAAATTCAGCCTGCGCGAGTACAACGCGTTCCTCGCGGCGAACGCGCCCGACATCGCGCGTTTCAAGGCACGGCAACAGGCCGCGTTCGATGCGGAACGGGAACGCTGGAAAGCCGCGGGCCAAGTGGATTTCGCCGGCGAGAGCGCCGTCGAAGGGGCAATCCACGACGAACTTGAGCTGGCGCCGGGCGCACGCGTGATCGCGAGCCCCGTGGCGGGCAGCGTGTGGAAAGTCTTGGTCAAACCGGGTGAGCGCGTCAGCGCCGGGACGCCGCTGATGATCGTTGAGTCCATGAAAATGGAAATCAACGTGACGGCGTCCGAAGATGGCATCGTCCAACGCCTGCTCTGCAACGAAGGCGCGCCGGTGGCGTCCGGCCAGAATCTAATCGTGATCGAACCCTCAGCCAAGCAAACGACATGAACCAAATCAGCCTGCAACTATCCGATCTGCAACAGAGTTACCACGGCGGCGCGTTCACACCCGCTCAAGTCATCGACGATATTCTCAAGCGCTGCGCGAAGTTCGCCGATCACAACATTTGGATCACCTTGCTCGATCGCGATCGCTTGCATCAATACGCGCACGAAGTGGAGTCTCGCGGTATAGAGTCCCAGCCGCTCTACGGGATCCCGTTCGCGATCAAAGACAACATCGATCTCGCGCAGATTCCGACGACCGCCGCTTGCCCGGATTTTGCCTACACGCCCACTCGCTCCGCGACCGTGGTGGAAAGGCTCATGGCCGCGGGCGCGATCCCCATCGGCAAAACCAATCTAGATCAGTTCGCCACGGGCCTGGTCGGCACCCGTTCGCCCTATGGCCCGTGTCGCAACGCCTTCGATCCAAGTTATATCTCCGGCGGGTCTAGCGCGGGTTCCGCCGTGTCAGTGGCATTGAGTCTCGTGAGTTTTTCCCTCGGCACCGATACGGCGGGTTCCGGCCGCGTGCCTGCCGCATTTAATAATCTCGTCGGTCTCAAGCCCACTTGCGGCTTGCTGTCGGCGCGCGGTGTCGTGCCCGCGTGCCGCACCTTGGATACGCTATCCATTTTTGCGCTGACGGCGGATGATGCGGCGAAGGTCGCCGCCGTCGCCCGAGGTTACGATGCGGAGGACGCCTATTCACGCGCAGCGCCTGAACCGCGCCGACCGAATTTCAAAGCGCGATTTCGCTTCGGCGTCCCACAACCAGATCAATTGGAATTTTTCGGCAACGCCGATGCAAGCGCGCTGTTCGGCCGCAGCCTCGAGCGGCTGCGGGCCATGGGTGGCGAGGCCGTGGTCATCGACTTTTCGGATTTTCTAGAAACGGCGCGCCTGCTTTACAGCGGCCCCTGGATTGCCGAGCGCTATCAGGCGATACGCGCGTTCATCGAACGCCAAGCGGATTCGCTGCACGAGGTCACGCGCACCATCACGCTCGCCGCACAAACCATCTCTGCCGCCG
This sequence comes from Pseudomonadota bacterium, assembly GCA_043733025.1. Classification (GTDB taxonomy): domain Bacteria; phylum Pseudomonadota; class Gammaproteobacteria; order Burkholderiales; family JALYOK01; genus JALYOK01. Next base: position 8,479 of record JAYTGZ010000399.1, read on the forward strand.
ATACTTTCGCCGCGCTCTATCGCCTGCAAGAAATGAAACGCCGCACGGCGGGCGTCTGGAATGACATCGACATCCTCGTCACCCCAACCGCGGGGACGATATACACAATCGACGAAGTGCTGGCGGATCCGATCAAGCTCAATGCCAATCTGGGTTACTACACGAATTTCATGAACTTGCTCGACCTCTCCGCCATCGCGGCGCCCGCAGGATTTTTCGGCAACGGTTTGCCGTTCGGCATCACCTTCGGCGCACCGGCGTTCAGCGATGATGCGCTGCTGGACTTGGCGCGACGCTGGCAAGGGGCGTTTCCGTTGGCGCTTGGCGCGACTGGAGTTAACGACGTCGCGAAACTTCCGGACCCCACGCCCGGACTCATCCGAGTCGCCGTCTGTGGCGCCCACATGACGGGGCTGCCGCTCAACCACCAACTCACGGACCGCGGCGGACGATTGCTGATGGCGACCCGCAGCGCAGCGAATTATCGTTTGTACGCCTTGCCGGGTGCCGGGGTGCGCCGGCCGGGCCTAGTGAGAAGCGAGGCCGGTAGCAGAATCGAACTCGAAGTGTGGGAACTGCCCGCGGCGGCTTTCGGCACCTTTGTCGCAGGGATTCCGGCGCCGCTGGGCATCGGCACCATCGAGCTTGAGTCGGGCGACACGGTACAAGGTTTTGTATGCGAGAACTATGCCGCGCAAAACGCCGAGGACATTACTAGCCACGGCGGATGGCGGCATTATCTCGCCGCGACGAAATGATCGATTCGCCCGCCGAGATTTTTTCGTAGGGCGGGTCCCACCCGCCATTCATCGTATGAAGTAACGGCGCCGGTTCATTTTGTTTGGCGGGTGGTACCCGCCCTACATTTGATCTTGCCAGCAACCGCGCCCAGTTTGCCTCGTGGCGCAGGATAGCTGGAGAACCGCGCCAGTATTGGCCCCCCGGCCTATGCTGAACGCAGTCAGTTATACGCAGCGAGTTTTGCTTGAATGATGACGTCCTCGACGACGGCTTCAGCGCCTTGGCGGTAGACCTCGCCGAGCAGTATAAGCGCGGGGCCTTGGTGGTTGAGGGCTGCGATGCGGTTGGGGAGATTTGCTAGCGTGGAAAAGAGCATCCTGGCATTCGGCAGCGACGCATTTTCTACCACCGCGACCGGTGTGCTCGCCGCTTTGCCAGCGGCTATCAAGCGCGCGGAGATTTCCGCCGCTTCACCGCTGGCCATGTAAAGCGCGACGGTGTCGGCGGCGATTACAGACTGCACCCAGTCGTTTTCCCCTTCGCCGGGACCGACTCTCGGTGTAACGAAAGCCACGCTGCGGCTCAAGCCGCGGCGCGTGAGCGAGACGCCAAGATCGGCGCTCGCCGCAAGGGCGGCGGTGATGCCGGGAACCACGTGGTATTCGACGCCCGCTTCCCGCAGCGCTTCGATTTCCTCCTGCGCGCGCCCGAACATCATCGGATCCCCTCCTTTTAAGCGCACGACGGTTTGATATTTCCGCGCCGCGTCCACCAGCCGCTTGTTGATGAAGCGCTGCGCCGTGGAGGCTTTGCCGCAGCGCTTGCCGACGGCGATTTTTTCCGCATTTTCGGCCAACGCGATAATGCCAGGATGAACCAAGGCGTCGTAAAAAACGATGTCCGCTTGCGCGAGTAACTTAGCTGCGCGCAAGGTCAGGAGATCCGGCGCGCCGGGGCCAGCGCCGACCAAATAGACTTTTCCCGTCACCGTATCATTCCCGCCGCGACAGTGTGATTGGTGATCTCGTCGATGACGATGAAGCTGCCGGTGGCGCGATTCTCCTGATAGGAATCGAACGCCAGCGGCTGTTGCAGCTTGATCGCGACGGTGCCGATGTCATTCAGCCTCAACACGCCGGCGGCGCTTACTTCTTCCAAGGTCTGCACGTCGATCTTGTGTTCGACGGCGGTGAACACCGCTTTGGAAACGCGCGTGGTTTGCTTGATCAAATATTTCCGCGACAAATTCAGCGGCTCGTTGTCCATCCAAGAAAGATGCGCGCGCAAGGTCTTGTCGACTTTTGGCTGAAGGTGCGGATGAACCAGCATGTCGCCGCGGGAAATGTCGATCTCGTCTTCCAACAACAGCATGACGCACTGCGGCGCGCGGGCGACTTCGAGGGCGCCATCAAAGGTGACGATCTCGCGCACTTTCGTGGTGAGCCCAGAAGGCAACACTATGATGGGATCGCCGACAGCGACACTGCCGGACTCGATGCGCCCCATGTAACCGCGCAAATGTTGCAACTCGACGGCGTGGGGCCGTCCGACCAATTGCACCGGAAAGCGGAACGGGCCGCTGCGATCTTCCAGCACGGTCACGCTCTCCAGCAATTCCAACAAGGTCGGGCCTTTGTACCAGTCCAAGTGCTCGCCGCGCTCCACCACCATGTCGCCGCGCAACGCCGAGAGGGGCACGAAGCGCACGTCGCGCAATCCCAAGCGCGCGCAGAACGCCGAGAATTCGCCGCGCAAGGTTTCGAACACATCCTTGGAATAATCCACCAAGTCCATCTTGTTCACCGCGACGAGCACATGGGGAATGCCCAACAGGTGCGCGATCAAGGCGTGGCGGCGCGATTGGATCGACAGGCCCTTCGCTGCGTCGACCAAAACGATGGCGAGGTCTGCCGTCGACGCGCCGGTGACCATGTTGCGTGTGTACTGCTCGTGGCCCGGTGTGTCGGCGATGATGAACTTGCGTTTCGGCGTGGCGAAATAACGGTAGGCGACGTCGATGGTTATGCCTTGCTCACGTTCGGCGATCAAGCCATCGGTCAATAACGACAGGTCGATGGCGTCCGCGCCGCGTTTCTTGCTGGTCTTTTCGACCGCCGTGAGTTGGTCTTCGAATATCGATTTCGAGTCGTACAGCAAACGGCCAATCAAGGTGCTCTTGCCGTCGTCGACGCTGCCCGCCGTGGTGAAGCGCAGCAACTCCATGGTTTCCGGCGCATGTAAAAGGGTAACGCTCATCAGAAAT
>JAYTGZ010000400.1:0-5122 GCA_043733025.1 Pseudomonadota bacterium
ACATGAGGATTCCGAGCACCGCGCAACGACGTGGCCCTGGCCCTAGGCCAGTGGCTAGCCTAGGGCTACCCCGTAGGCCAGCCCCCAGACGGGCACCGCAGTAGTTTTTCAACAAATCCCTAATGATCCAACGGTGAACGGCCCGACGCCAGTAACCGGGTGACTTCCGTCGTGTCGAGCGGTTTGCTGATGAAGTAACCCTGGCATTCGTCGCAATGGTGGGATTTCAAGAACGCCAGCTGTTCCGCCGTCTCGACCCCTTCGGCGATGAGCCGAAGCTTCAATCCCTTGGCGATCAGGATCATCGCGGTGATCAACGTGTTGTCCGTGCCGGCTTCAATGTCGGCAACGAAGGATCGATCGATCTTGATGGCATGTATCGGCAGGCTCCGCAGGTAACTCAGCGACGAGTAACCCATGCCGAAGTCGTCTATAGCGAGCTTAACGCCGAGATCGCTCAGTGCCTTCAACTTCTCCTGTGCGGCCTCGATGTCGAGCATCATGGTACTTTCGGTAATCTCGATTTCCAATAGATCAGGATCGATATTCATTTCCCGGATCAATTCGCTGAATTTCGCGACGAAGTCATGCTGTTGTACCTGTTCCGGCGCGAGGTTGATCGACAAACGCGTCGGAGAAAGGCCAGATTCAGACCATCGCGTCAATTGACCACCGGCCGTGCGTATCACCCACTCGGAGACGTAGGAAATCATGCCCGCCTCTTGGGCGAGGGGAATGAATTCGTCCGGCATGAGTTGACCCCGACTCGGATGATTCCAACGCAATAGTACTTCCAGGCCGGAAATGCGGCCGGTGTCGACGGCGATCTGGGGCTGATAGTAAAGCTCGAGTTGGTTGCTGCCGATGGCTTTGTGCAACTCATGACCCAAACTGATGCGATTCGTATAGGAAGCGTGACGCGCTTCCGAGAAGAACGCGTAGCTATTGCGTCCCTGGGCTTTGACGTCGTACATGGCGATGTCGGCGTTTTGAATCAAGGCATCACCGGTGTCACCGTCGTCGGGATAGAGCGCTATACCGATGCTCGCGCCCGTCACGTATTCCTGTTGGCCGATGCGGAACGGCTGGTTCAGAACGGCCAACACTTTTCGAGCGGCGTTTTCCGCTGCCTCGCGTTGCCCGATCAATGGCAACAATAATGTGAACTCGTCACCGCCCAAGCGCGCGACGGTATCGCCCTCCCGGAGGCATTTTGTTAGCCGTGCGGCGACAGCTTGCAGTAGTTGATCGCCCGCCGCGTGGCCCAAGTTATCGTTAATGGATTTAAACCGATCCAGATCGATAAACATGACTGCCAATAGGGCGCCACTGCGTTTGGCCTGCACAACCGCGAGGTTAAGGCGATCGCGGAACAACAGGCGGTTTGGCAATCCAGTCAAGCTATCATGATAAGCCTGATGCAGTATTCTATTTTGGGCGCGCTTACGATCACCTACTTCCTTGGCGACGCCGTAGGTGCCGCGGAAGGTGGCTGCGGCGCCATCAGTGTGCTGATCGTAGATGCCGCAAGACGATACTTCAACCGTGATAAACAGTCCGCTGATCGGGTTGTTGGGCTTGATCTTGAGGCGTAACTCGACATCGCGGCTCGCGCGTTTGCTGGTGCGACGCTCGTTGAAAACGTACTTCGCCCGTTCCAGGTCCTCTTCATGGACCAGGTGGGTATAGTGACGCCCGATCAAATCGGCATTGGGGACGCCGAGAAATACTTCGGCGCGATCATTCAAGAACGTGAACCGGCCGACGCTATCCAATGTGTACAAAATATCCGGCGATTGATTAACCAGATAACGGTGCCATTTTTCAGACCGCTCGATTTTTTCGTTCGCCTCCCGCTCCACTTCGCTTCGCTGTTTGTCCGCCAGCGCGCGGGCGATGGTATCTAGCAAGTCTTCCGGGGCATAGGGTTTGCGCACAAAGTCATGAACACCTTTACGTAATGCCCGGATCGCGGCTTCAATGGTGGTGTCGCCGCTCATTACTATCATGGGCGTCGACCGCGCGTGAAGCGCGATATGTTCCATCACGCCGAACCCATCGATTCCAGGCATATTGAGATCAAGCAGCACTAGGTCAAAGCTGCGATCCTTAAGTAATTCGATCGCGTCCTGCCCGCAATTCGCAGGCGTGATGTCGTAGTTAAATAGACGTAAAAGCTCGGACACCGCCACCAGCATGCGTTCATCGTCATCGACGACCAGGATTTGCGGCCGCTCTAACGGAACGTCAAAATCGGCGTGGATCGACAGAGCAAGATTGGGGGGCGACATAGGCTAGGTTATTGCCTAGTCTTCGGCAAAAAGATGCGGAAGGTCGTACCGTTGTCCGGGCAGGTAATGCACTCGATTGCCGGTAGCGCGTCATCTCCGGTGGGGAAATTGGCAGCCAGGGCGAATTTTCCCAGGTCGTAAAACAAGCCCGCCAAGTAGGCTTCATCCTTATTCACGTGACCCAGGTGTTCCGCCAGGGTTCGTGCGACGTAGGCGCCGCAAGATCTAACACTTTCGCGCACAGGGCGACGTCATGTCGGACAGCGTGCGCGATTGCGTCGAAAGTGACGGCTTCCTTGGATAACGAACCCAGCAAACGGAGTAAGACGTCCGGTGCGGACGGCAAAGAACTGAGGGCAAGCCTTCTTAAAATTTTATTATTATCACAATCCATACCGGATTTATAGGCATCCGGGTACTGATTGTCAACATATTTTCACAATACGAAACAATGGATTAAAGCGTGAAATGCCGATTTACAACTTAAACTTAATCCCTAAAGTTTTTGAACTGTAAAGGAAATCCGAGGTTCGCTTGACGGATTAACGCAATCGCTTCCTGCAGGATGTCCTTCTTGGCGCCACTGACGCGCACGACTTCGCCTTGGATGCTGGCCTGGGACTTAAGCTTGGAATCCTTGATGAGTTTCACGATCTTCTTCGCCAACTCCTGCTCCACACCCACTTTAACTGTCACCACTTGCTTGACCTTGTTGCCGCTGATTTTTTCCGCGTTACCGACGTCCAAGCACTTGATATCGACGCCACGCTTTACCAGCTTGCCTTCGAGAACGTCTCTCACCTGGCCGAGCTTGAAGTCATCGTCGGCGAACACCGTCAAGGCGTACTCAGCCTGTTCGACGCGAGAATCCGAACCCTTGAAGTCGAAACGCGTCGAGACTTCTTTATTGGTCTGCTCGACCGCGTTCTTGACTTCTTGCTTGTCTACTTCGGAAACAATGTCGAAGGAAGGCATGATTATTTGCGATTTAGCTTGGCCGCGATGCGCATCCGCAACGCGTTGAGTTTGATGAAGCCGGCCGCGTCCGCTTGATTGTAGGCGCCCTTGTCTTCTCCGAACGTCGAGATCGCCGGATCGAATAAGGAATCCTTTTTCGACGAGCGGCCGACGGTGGTAACGGCGCCTTTGTAAAGCTTGACGCGCACCGTTCCGTTCACCGGTTGTTGCGACGTGTCGATCAGGGTCTGCAGCAGCTTCCGCTCGGGGCTCCACCAATAACCGTTGTAGATCAGACGCGCATAACGGGGCATGAGATCGTCTTTCAGCGCCAATACTTCGCGGTCCATGGTGATCGACTCCATGGCGCGATGGGCGCGCAGCATGATGGCGCCGCCGGGCGTTTCGTAACAGCCGCGGGATTTCATGCCGACGTAGCGGTTCTCTACGATATCCAGCCTGCCGATGCCGTGTTTGCCGCCGAGGCGATTCAATTCCGTCAACACTTGTGCTGGCGTCATTTTTTTGCCATTGATGGCGGCGATGTCACCCTGCTTGTAATCGAGTTCGACATACTCCGGTTTCGCGGGCGCTTTTTCCGGCGAGACGGTGATGCGCCACATCGAATCTTCTGGCTCGAAATTTGGATCCTCCAGTATGCCGCCCTCGTAGGAAATATGCAGCAAGTTCGCATCCATTGAATAGGGCGCGCCGCCTTTTTTCTTTTTGTAGTCGACGGCGATGCCCGCCTTTTCCGCATACTTCAGCAGCTTCTCGCGCGAGGTGAGATCCCACTCGCGCCACGGGGCGATGACGCGAATGTTCGGCTCCAACGCGTAATAGCCCAACTCGAAACGCACTTGATCGTTGCCCTTGCCGGTCGCGCCATGAGAGACCGCGTCCGCCTTCACTTTGCGCGCAATCTCCACTTGGCGTTTGGCGATTAAGGGCCGCGCGATCGACGTACCCAGCAAATATTCACCCTCGTACACGGCATTAGCGCGGAACATGGGAAACACAAAATCCCGCACGAACTCTTCGCGCAAATCGTCGACGAAGATCTCCTTGATGCCGAATTTCTTCGCTTTCTGCCGCGCCGGCTCCAACTCTTCGCCCTGGCCGATGTCGGCGGTGAAGGTGACGACTTCACACTTGTAAACGTCCTGCAGCCATTGCAAAATTACCGAGGTATCCAGCCCGCCGGAATAGGCGAGTACAACTTTTTTGATCGATGACATGTGGGATTGATGAGTTAAAAAAATTAGTTTTTCTGTAGCCGCGTGACCAACTCGCCGTTGACCCATTCACCATAAATCGAACGTCCGTCCGGGCTGGTGAGTTCGCCGATGCCTTCGAAACGCCAGTTCAAGAATTGGCCCACGTAAGTCGTGCCGTCTGGCAGGACCAGCTTGCCGTCGCCAGTCGGGACCCCGTCGACCCAATCGCCGCTATATTTCTGGCCGTTCTCCTGCGACGTCATGGCGCCCTTGCCGTGGGGGCGGCCACGGACGTAATCGCCGTCATATTCCTCCGCCAGCTTACCGCCGACGTTCCATTTTATTTGGCCGTTGCCTTCAGCGTAGCCGTCTTTGCAAGCGCCGCTCCAGGTTAATTTCTCATCCACCTGCGGATGGGGATTGAAGTGTTTGCAGGCGTTTTGATCGGTTATCCACTCGCCCTCTTCGGCGTGGGCAGCGATACTTACGAAGTTAAAAATCGCGGTGAGTATCAAAGCTGAAAAAATAGACCTGCGTTTCATGTGATCTCCTTAGGTTCAATCGAACGATGGGTTACGATTGTATGCGGTTTTACTACCGGCTAAGTGCTTAGCTTTTTCTCTAGCTCCTGCCCGGACGGGGTAGCCCTAGGCTAGC
>JAYTGZ010000401.1:0-2768 GCA_043733025.1 Pseudomonadota bacterium
TGACGGTAGCAGGGAAGAAGGACGCTTCGCCCGTTTTCTGCTGCTTGACCCCGGGCAACTGCAGATTGCGCCTTGATCTGGCAAGCCAAAGCCGAAGGACTTGCAGGGTGATCTGAGAGTTGCGAATATCCGAACGCAGCGTGGCTGTTCCGCGGGGCGAAGCACTTGCGATAGCGCGCGTTGTTGTTCAGGTAGCCTGCTTGCAGGTTGTCGTACTTACTGATACTCAAATAATTTGTGATACGTTGCTCCCTCATGGCCCTAGGCCAGTGGCTAGCCTACGGGGTGGCCTAGGGCCAGGGCTACCCCGTCCCCACCCTTCTCCCGAAGGGAGAAGGGAATAAGTCCCCTTTCCCGCTGGGAGAGGGGTCAGGCTGAGGGTCGCCGGGAATAAAATCGCTGATTGTCAAGAATCAAGTTAACGTTCAGCCGATCATGGAGACGACTAAGCAATGCGCCCTCGCTGTCGAACAATTCTGTCAAACAATCTTGACGCCACCATACTCCTTGGGTGTATATTCTTGCTTACGGCGCAGCACGATTTGGCGTTCGCCAAACGACATTATTTATCTGGAGGAGAATCGATTGAGTCAGTATTTGTGGGATCACAATAAATACGGCGACGCCGAAGCAACCAACATCACCAAGCTCTATCACACGGCGATTCGCGAGCTGGTGCGCAACAAGCTCGCCGCGTCCGGCGGCGATTGGGCGAGCTTCGTTTACGACAAGAGTTACGATCTCATCACAGCCAAGGACTTTGAAAAGATCGAAGCGGATGTGATCGCTTCCGGCTACCGTTTCGATGTCTCCGCCGTCATCTCCCAGAAAGAAGCGCCGAATAAATACAAAGCGCTGGCGGGCCAAGATCAGGTGGAAGCCACCGGGGAAGTGAAGAACGGCAAAATTCAAGTGGGCCATGGCGACAACGTAGTGACTTATCCCAACAACGTCACGGGCATCGCGCTGTACGTCCAAACCACGGAAGAGGTGATGGAACTGATGATGAATGGCGTGCCGCCCGGCACCATCGCCGTCATCGACGATTCCGGCGGCACCCTAACGGCGCCTATACTCGAGGGCTTCAGAGCCGTCGTGTGCATGGGCGGAACCGTGCGTTCCCACCTGGGCATTCTTTCCCGCGAATACGGGATCCCTTGTTTGATGAACTCCAAAGTTGCCGGCATCAAGAACGGCGATCGCTTGGAACTCAATGTCACTGCACCCGCGAAGACGGCACAGGACTACCAACAAGGTGTGGAGAAAACCGCCGACGTGTGGAAGCTCGTCTAACAAGGAGAATACGTCGTGCGCACCAATCCCGTGAACTACGCTCAAATACTCGAAACCAATAACCTCATCCAGATGTTTTCCGACGAGACCTATTGGCTCTGTGTCACCCGCACTACGCAGGAATCCAAATTGTTTCCTGTGCCATCTTATATGATGCTGTCATACCTCAACGCCTACTATCGCTATCCGAGCTTGCTGCGCAAAATCGAAGGCCGCATGAGCGCGGAGGAATGCGGCGATCGGGCCCGCCAGATGGGCGCCAAGACCGACACGCTCACCATGGGGTGGACCCTGCCGGGCTTTTATCTCTGCGGCCGCGAATGGTTGATCAATATGGGCCTGTTGCGTCCGCAAGATGGCATCGAAGATTTGATGTACGTGATGGATTTTTGGAAGCGCGTGCAACTGTCTTATCATCGCAACGACGGTCATATCAGCAATAAAGAGTATGGTCACCGCAGTCAGTTGCTGCCGGAGCGCCAGTTGCAGGTGTTCGAGGCCGACCTGTTCGACTGCAAGAACGGCGATGCTCTGCACTCCGCGGCGAATAAGTTCATGGCGACGTTGTCGCAATTTCAGTTCCTCTCCCATTGCGAATGCCGCATCGGCATCTGCAACCAAGGCCCGTACAACTTTGGCGTGAACCGTGAATTGATCGTGCGCGATTTCATGGACATCGGCGAGGGCGATTATCCGTGGCTTGATGGCGTCGCCGCCGATGTGCCGGTCAACAATTTGACCATTCCGATGGTGGTCAAAGATACTCACTTCTACCTCATGGACGATTGGGGCAGCTTCGAGTCCAAACCCGAGTTTCGCGCCGAGAATATCGTCGGGATCGGCCTCTACACGTCGGATCCTTTGACCGAAGGTCGTGTTCCGCTATCGATGGACAGCGCCGAAACGCTTACCAAACGATTCAACGAAATGACTGAGTTGATGTCGGGTGTGACCGGCAAATTGTGGAAGCGTATCGCCGCCTGGTCCCGCGCGGAAATGTTGCAGGCCGGCGCGCTGGTGTATTTCAACATCCCCAAAGATCTTGCCCACATGGCGGGGGTGTACGAGCAATCGGACTGGATGGAAATCGATGAGCGCGCGGCGCGCTTCATTCCGCTGTTGAACGATGAATTCGGTCGCGATTGTTTGACCGAGTTGGTTGGGCTAGTGAGTTTGCCCAGTCAGCAAGTGAACGAATACACCATGGGCCAGCATCACAATGCGGCGAAGCGCATGTACTCGCCGATTCCCTATGCGGTGCTCAGCGAAGGCGGCTACACCGCCGGTTCCGGGCCGCTTTACCCCGGCACGTCGCTGTTCAAGAAAACCGGCAAGTGGCGCACCAGCAAAGGTTTGTTGACCCAAGATGAGTACAACGCCGCCGTGCGCGCATTCACACCGAAATCTTGCTCGGCCGATTATCGTCACATCGACGACTACTGGGTGAAATACAACTCGGGTTCGAAAGCGGCGAA
>JAYTGZ010000402.1:0-6337 GCA_043733025.1 Pseudomonadota bacterium
GGCGGTTGGCTGCACACCGGTGATATCGGTAGCCTGGATTCGCGCGGATTTTTGACGCTCAAGGATCGCTCGAAGGACCTGATCATTTCGGGCGGATCCAACATCTATCCGCGCGAAATCGAAGATGTTCTGCTGTTGAACAGCAAGGTCGCACAAGCCAGCGTGATTGGAACTCCGCACGAGGAATGGGGCGAGGAAGTTGTCGCGTTCATCGTTCCGACGCCGGGCGCCAGCATCACCACGCAAGAACTCGACGACATTTGCTTACAGCACATTGCCCGCTTCAAGCGGCCGCGGCGTTACGTGTTCGTCGACGATCTACCGAAGAATAACAATGGCAAAGTGCTGAAAACAGCCTTGCGTGAGCAATTGCGGAAAATGCACCCACGTACATTCTGAAAGCGATGCCGGTTAAACAGGTCTGCGGGTGAACATACCAGCGTAATGACTTAAAACTTAAAGAGAACTACCAGAAACCCCACGTAAGTGGTAGCCTTTACAACTCAAACTCGAACAGCGACACCCTGGCCCATGAACACTGATACGGACTTCATCACGATCGATGCCGCCGGCAGCCTGGCTGGGCTGTTGCGCGAGCGCGTCAAGCGTAGCCCGACGGCGATCGCCTATCGCGATTGCGATGTGGATCGCAATACGTGGGTTGATCGAACCTGGAGCGACGTGGCTAAACAGGCCGCTCGCTGGCAGGCTGCCTTCGTGAAAGAAGGGCTCAAAGCCGGGGATCGCGTCGGCATCATTCTGCGCAACTGTAGCCACTGGGCAATTTTCGACCAGGCCGCGTTGGGCTTGGGCTTGGTTGTCGTTCCGCTTTACGTCGAAGACCGGCCGGAAAATAGCGCCTATTGTTTAAACGATTCCGGCGCGAAATTACTGGTTTTCGAAGGGGACAATCACTGGCAACGTCTCGCGCCGATAATCGCGCAAATGCCGAATGTCGAGCGATATGTCAGCCTGCGCAGGATAACAGGCAACACTGATCCCAAACTCGCATTTGCCGAAGACTGGTTGCCCAAAGACGCGGGGGAATTCGTCGCTAACCCGGTTGCTCGTGACGCCTTGGCAACGATCGTCTACACCTCGGGCACGACAGGCAGGCCTAAGGGTGTGATGCTCTCCCACGGCAATATCTTGAGCAACGCATGGAGTGCGCTGCAAACTTTCGCGATCTATCCCAGCGATCGCTTTCTCTCGTTCCTGCCGTTATCCCACATGTTGGAGCGGATGTCGGGTTATTACTTGCCGATGATGTCGGGTGCGACAGTCGCCTACGCCCGATCCGTGGCGTTATTGGCGGAGGACCTGATTAGCCAGCAACCGACGATTCTGGTCTCCGTGCCGCGCATTTATGAGCGGGTCTACACGCGCATCAACGAACAGTTGGCGGCCGGCTCGCCGATAAAACGGAAACTATTCAACCTCGCGACTTCCGTCGGCTGGAGCCGGTTCGAGTATCAGCAAGGACGCGGTCCGTGGAAGTTGTCGATGTTACTGTGGCCGATTTTGGATAAGCTCGTCGCGGGAAAGATCATGGCGAAGCTCGGCGGACGCTTGCGTACCGCCATCGCCGGCGGCGCCGCGCTGTCGCCGGAAATATCGAAAGTGTTCATCGGCCTCGGGCTGCCTATTCTGCAAGGCTATGGCTTGACGGAAACCAGCCCGTTACTCACCGTCAATCGGGCCGAGGCCAATGAGCCCGCCAGCGTGGGACAGCCAGCGCCGGGCACCGAACTGAAAGTCGGTGAGAACAATGTCCTGCTGGCACGCGGACCACAGGTGATGTTGGGCTACTGGAACAATCCAACCGCCACAGCGGCGGTGTTGTCGGCGGACGGCTGGCTCAACACCGGTGACCAGGCGCGAATCGAACCCAGCGGCCACGTCTACATTACCGGGCGGATCAAAGACATTCTCGTGATGGCCACCGGCGAAAAGGTTCCGCCCGTCGATATGGAACTTGCGATCATTGCCGATCCGCTGTTTGAACAAGTCATGGTCTTAGGCGAAGGTAAGCCTTACCTTTCGGTATTTGCGATGCTGAACCAGGAACAGTGGGGCAAATTGGCGGCGCAAGCGAACTTTAAAGCGGATACGCCCAATGTTGAAGCCGTTCAGAAACTCCTGCTGGAGCGGATCTCCGTTCGTTTGACTGGGTTTCCCGATTATGCTCAGATTCGCCGTGTCGCGGCGACGGTAACCCCCTGGACCGTGGATAATGGATTTATGACCCCGACACTCAAGGTAAAACGCGCCAAAGTCCTGGAACACTTTGCGAGCGAAGTAACCGCACTTTACGAGAAGAAATAAATCATGACCGCAACCCAACTACCCGATCGCCAACCGACGCTGCGTGTAGTGGCCATGCCGGGCGATGTCAACGTACTGGGTAGCGTATTCGGTGGATGGATCATGGCTCAGGTCGACATTGCCGCGAGCATTCCCGCGATTCGCCATGCCCAAGGCAGGGTGGCGACCCGCGCGGTCAATTCGTTCGAGTTTCGTGAGCCGCTATTCGTCGGCGACGTCGTGAGCTTCTATGCGGATGTGGTGAAAGTCGGAAAGACCTCAATCACGGTCGACGTCGAAGTCTACGCGGAACGCTTACGCCATGGCGTGTACCAATCGATCAAAGTCACACAGGCGCAACTCACTTTCGTTGCCCTGGACGAACGCGGGCAACCGCGATCGATACAAGTGTAGTGCTGCGCAATTAACGAAACATAAAAATGTGTCTTTTTCCGTCTGAGGGGCTGGCCTGGGGCCACGTCGTTACTCGTCGTTGCATAGAGCCCGCTATGCGACCTCCTCGCGCCTGGTGGCCCTGGCCCTAGGCCACCCCGTAGGCCGGCCCCTGGCAGCAGTTGGCTCCATGCTACTCGCCAGACGAAAAAATCCATTATTTTTATTTGTCCCGTTAGTTACGAAGCACTACACTAGCGAAGTAGTTTTCTTGTTCACCCTTTAATAAAGGATCACGAAGATGAATCCCACATGTCGCGCTGTCTTTTCAGTAACGGTTGGTATCGCCAGCACGGGCTGTATCTCCAACGTGCACGCAGCCGGTTTTCAACTATTCGAACAAAGCGTTTCAGGGCTCGGAACCTCATTCGCCTCCACCGCGGCGGCGGAAGATGCGAGTACCCTATGGTGGAACCCGGCCGGAATGAGTTATCTGTCCGGAACGAATTTCTCGCTCGCCGGGCACATCGTTAAACCGACCGCCAAATTTGAGAACCAAGGCTCTCGAACTTTCTTGCCTCCCCCAACCGGACTTCCGCTCTCCGGCGGCAACGGCGGCGATGCCGGTGGCGTTGCATTCATTCCAAACTTTTACCTTACCCACGGCCTGACGGATAGATTAAGTCTCGGCGTTGGAGTTAACTCACCGTTTGGCCTCACCACGGAATACGATGACGGTTGGGTCGGACGTTATCACGCGCTGAAATCCGCATTGCTGATCGTTAATATCAACCCTGCAATCGCTTGGAAAATCAACGACACCTTTTCCGTCGGCGGCGGGTTGAACCTGCAGTATGCAAAGGCTGAATTGAGCAGTGCGGTTGACTTTAGCACGGTGTGTCTCGGCGCGGCCGCGGCGGCGCCAGCTTTGGGCCCACTCTGTGGAGCGGCTGGTCTGACGGTTCCAGGTAATGCCGCGAGGGATGGCAAGGGAACCGTGGATGGTGATGACTGGGGCTATGGCTTCAATTTGGGCGCGATGTGGCAAATCGTACCGAGCACTCGAATTGGAATTGCGTATCGCTCGTCCATCAGCCAGGATTTGGAAGGCACCGTTAAGTATGACAACGTCCCGGCGGCGTTCGCCGGCGTTCCAGCTCTTAGTGCCGCATTCTCGAATACTGGTGCAAAAGCCAGCACCGACTTGCCCGAATCCGTATCGCTGGGATTGAACTCCCAGATCGATGAGCGCTGGGCATTGATGGCAGACCTTACGTGGACACGCTGGAGTCGATTCGAAGAACTTCGAGTGACATTCAACAATGGAGCCCGCGATAACGTCACCACGGAAAATTGGGACGATAGCTTCCGTGTTGCGTTCGGTGCGAGTTATAAGCCCGCAAACGCTTGGACTTTGCGCGCCGGTGTCGCCTACGATCAGAGCCCGGTCCCCGACGACTTCCGTACGCCGCGTATACCCGATCAAGATCGTACCTGGCTTTCCTTTGGCGCCAATTGGAAATTAACCCAAAACGCCTCGTTGGATTTTGGCTATGCGCATATCTTCGTTAAGAGCGCGTCGATCAACCAACCCGCTTCTCGCGCCGAAAACAACGGGCGGGGCACGCTAATTGGAAAGTATGACAACCCTAGCGTCGATATCATCAGCATTCAGTACAACCATCGGTTCTAGCCTGTTGATGTAGTTCAAGGCGTCTCCTAATAACCCTCGCGCGGCCGATTCGTCGGCTCGCGAGCGATTCTCGAAGGGTCTTGTTGTGGCACCTCCATTCTTAGTCAAGAAAGTCGCCGTGCTAGGCGCAGGCGTGATGGGCGCGCAAATCGCCGCGCATTTAGTTAACGCCAACGTCCAATCCATATTATTTGAATTGCCCGCCAAAGAGGGCGATCCCAATGTCAATGTGTTGAAAGCCATCGAGGCGCTAAAGACACTCGAACCGAGTCCCGCCGGCTCCAGCGAAAAACTCGGCCAAATCATTGCGGCGAACTACGATCAGCATCTCGAAATGCTCAAGGAATGTGATCTCATCATCGAAGCGGTTGCCGAGCGGCTCGACATCAAAAAAGCGTTGTACGAGAAAGTCGCACCGCATATCGCCGAAAACACGATCTTCGCCAGCAACACGTCCGGTTTGTCGATCACCTCGCTCGCCGGGGTATTTCCGGAGGCGCTGCGCAAACGTTTTTGTGGCATTCATTTTTTCAACCCGCCGCGATACATGGCGTTGGTCGAGTTGATTCCCCACGCCGGCACCCATCCGGCGATTCTCGATCAGTTGGAAAGCTTTCTCGTAACCACACTTGGCAAGGGCGTAGTTCGTGCGAAAGACACGCCAAACTTCATCGCTAACCGCGTCGGGGTGTTTTCGATTCTCGCAACGATGCATCATGGACAGGCGCATGGATTGGGCTTCGACGAGGTGGATGCCCTGACAGGCCCACTGCTCGGGCGTCCCAAGAGTGCCACCTTCCGCACCGCGGACGTGGTCGGCTTAGACACGCTGGCCCACGTCATCAACACCATGAGGGACGGCCTGCCGAACGATCCGTGGCACGCCCATTACCAAGTGCCCGCGGTGATGCAGGCCTTGATCGGTAAAGGCGCGCTGGGCCAGAAATCCAAAGCCGGCTTTTATCGCAAGCTCGGCAAGGACATCGAAGTACTGGACCCGGCAAAGCAGGACTATCGCGTCTCCGGCGGAGAGGCAAAGCCCGATGTCAAAGCGATTTTGAAAGAGAAAAATCCCGCCGAGAAATTTGCAAAGTTGCGCGCGTCGAGCGATCCGCAAGCGCAATTCCTGTGGGCCTGTTTCCGCGACGTGTTCCACTATTGCGCCGTGCATCTGGAATCTATCGCCGGCAACGCCCGCGATCTCGATCTCGCAATTCGCTGGGGATTCGGCTGGAATGCCGGCCCGCTCGAAACCTGGCAGGCGGCTGGCTGGCCGCGGATTACGCAGTGGATCAATGAAGATATCGCCGCCGGAAAAACCATGGCGAATGTGCCCCTGCCCGCGTGGGTGAGCGATGGCCGCCAAGGTGTCCATGGCGCGGATGGATCCTGGTCGTCGGCAGCTAAGAAAAACCAACCACGCTCGGCACTCCCCGTGTACGCGCGTCAGGCATTCCCGGACAGGGTGCTGGGTGAAAAGCGTGACGCGGGTTTAACGATATTCGAGACCGATGCACTGCGTTGTTGGCACTCGGGTGACGGCATCGCTATCGCCAGCTTCAAATCCAAAATGCACGCCATCGGTGAAGATGTGCTCGATGGCTTGCAGCGCGCCATCAAAGAAACCGAGCAGAATTTCAGCGGCTTGGTGATCTGGCACGATGCGCCATTCTCCGTCGGCGCGAATCTCATGTCCATGGCGCCGGCGCTGATGATGGGCCAGTGGGCAAAGATCGAAGCAGTCGTCGCTAAGTTTCAACAGACGGCGCAGATGCTTAAGTATTCCATGGCGCCGACCGTCGCGGCGGTGCAAGGCATGGCGCTCGGCGGCGGCTGCGAGTTTCCGATGCATTCGACCAAAACCGTTGCCGCATTCGAAAGCTACATGGGGCTGGTCGAGACCGGAGTCGGGCTCATTCCCGCCGGCGGCGGTTGCAAGGAAATCGC
>JAYTGZ010000403.1:0-4491 GCA_043733025.1 Pseudomonadota bacterium
CCCGGTCTTGAAGATCGCATCATAGCCGGCGTAGGCGTCCACCTGGAGATAGCCGCGATAAGTCTTGAGGAATCGCGTCGGATGAACCGCTTCGCGCGACTCGGTGAATTCGAACACCACCGCCGGCGCGTGCTCAACCCAGGCGCCGCCGGTTTCACCGGCCTCCCCGGCGTCGCTGGGCGCCCACCGCGACCCGGCACCCAGATAGCCCCACATGCGCGCGGTCTTGGTGGCGCCACGGCCTTTCTCCAGCAGCGGCAGGGTGGTGTCGTCGCTGTGCACGCGGGGCGCTGCCAGCACGTGGGCGATCAACGGGGCACGCAGCACCGCCAGCAGCTCGCCCGCGCCCAGCTTGTAGTCGCACAAGGTCGAGCGATGCAGATCGAAGCCTTCGCGTTTGAAGATCGACTGCTGCCGGTTCAGCGGCAGATGGTCGACAAAGGTCGCCGTCAGAATCTGCGCCAAGAGACTGGCGCCGGCATTCGACTTCGGTAGCGGCGAAGCTTCGGCATAGGCGGTGCGAATGGTCGATTCGCCATCCTTGATGCAGGCGTACTTGGCGCGCGCATGTTCGAGCACGATCAGCCGGGCCGGCGTGTACTCGATGCTGCTGGAGATTTCCTCGCCAATGCGCTTGACCGAGTCGAATTCAGCCTTCTCGGCGTCACTCAAATCGTAGTCGCGCCGTTCGCGTGGAAGATTGTCGGGCAAGGACGGGCGGCCCTTCTTGCGCTGATGGGCCGGAACGGTCAACTTCGCCGGTTCCGGCGGCACCGGCAGTTCGACCTTCTCGATGAACAGCTCGACTTGGGCTGAGAACTTCTCGCTGGTCGCGCCGAAGTGCGCGCGGCGCAGATTGAGGAATTGCTGAAGTAGGCTTTCGAGCTTCGCGCTGAGTGTCGCGATGGTCACGTCGCGTTCGACGAGTTGCTCGATCTTGTGCGCCAGCGACTCCTTCAAGGCTTCGATTTCATCGGCGAAATTCGCGTTGAAAGCGGGGTTGAAAGAGGCCGTTGCGTGCATCTGTATTTAACGCAAACCGGCCTCATGCAGTTGACAAATTCTTCACCGAAATATCAGCATTTCTCCTATGACACGCGACTCGCATCGACACTCTGAATGCACTTCATTCGCGTCATGTCGATGCCCTCCAGAAACGCACTCAATTCGGTCCATGACAGACCACGCGCGGCCAGTTCGCCAGGCTTTGGAAACTGGCCGCGCTCGAGGCGTTTATAGAGCAGCCAGAAGCCGGTGCGGTCCCACACAATGATCTTCGCCTTGTTGCGTGACTTGCCCAGAAACACGAACATGTGGCCGCAGAACGGATCGGCTTTGAATACCGGCCCGATCAGTTGCACCAGGCCGTCAATGGCCTTGCGCATGTCGGTGGGTTCGGTGCAGACATAGGCGCGTACTGTCGAGGAGAGAATCACGCGGCACCCGCGATTCGCCCGACGATGGCTTCCAATATGCGTTGTGCTGCGACTCCGCCAAGCCGTACGCGCATCTCGCCGACTTGAACTTCGAACGCTTCGCTGGCCGCGTTCATCGGGATGGCCAGAAACTTCGCCGCTGGTATTTGCGCTGGCACTGCCCGCGCCTCGTCTGGCAGCAGCACTTCAAGCCGGCGCCGCCAGCGCCAGTACGTCGAATTCGCCAGACCGTGCTTCTCGCAGAACGCTTCTACCGTGAGTCCCGATCCTCGCCGCTTGCGCAGGAGCATCGTCCACTCCGCTGTGCTGTGTCGCGTGCGCGATCCGCCTTTCCGAATGGTCGTGATCGTTCGCGATGTAACGTTTGCCTTGCTCTTCGTGCGCATGTCAGGTCTCCTGGTTGAACGGAGAATGACCTTGCCGAATCTCGCCCGCTAATTCAATATGGGGATTTGGCGACGCTTACCACCATTTCAATCTTCAAGAACGGGCGGGTTTCCTTCAATGGACAAAATCGCACCCGTGTTTACGGTGCAGCGACGTCGTTTGTCCCCCCAGAAAAGGTAGCACTTTGGAAGGATGGCTTGCGTAACGGCGGGATCGTCGATGGAAGTAGTCGTCCGTTCATTTTCGGGCCAGATTCAACGTACGTAAGCATCACGCTCGTTGAACCCAATGCGCGATATACCGTTTCGTACGAAAGTCCCGGGAATGCACCGATGTTTGATGTGGTGAAGGACATGATCAAGGTTATCAACCCGTACCAAAAATGGGTTTGCCACAAGCCCGATCAAACACTCTGCTGATAGCTATTGCAAATTTGAACAAGAGCATAAAACAAGATCCACTGGAGAAGAATATGAGTCAAGCATCGATCGCAAAGATTTTTTCCCTCATTTCCGGGTCTGTCTGGCAAACAGTCCCGAGCCAGCCTTACACGATTCGCTATTCATTTGCCAATGCGGTACCCGACTACTACGCAAGTTCTAGTGGGGGCGAAATTAGAAATTTTCAGAGCTTCACGCTATTCCAGAAAATAGGTGCGCAAGCGGCACTCAATGCGTGGGCCGATGTGGCGAACATTTCCTTTTCTGAGGTGGGTTCGCCGAATGCATCGGACCTCGTTTTTGGCAACAGAGCGTTCTTCAATGAAGACGGGAGTGCCAATCTTTCGTTCGGCGGCGATGCACGGTTTCCGGGGCCCTCTTTGCTAGACGGTGATATCTGGATAAACAATCAGGGGTCGCCGGGCGCACCGGTCATATCCGGCGGGCCGTGGGGCGCATACAACCAATTGCCGACAGTTGGTTCAATCGGCTTTTATGTGCTTTTGCATGAGATTGGTCATGCCCTTGGCCTCAAGCACCCTTTTGACCCTCCCATTCAATTGCCGGTGACCGAAAACACTTTTCGCTATACAACCATGTCGTATACGAGAGACCCGCTTAACGCGGCGTGGAATCCTTCTGCACCCATGCTATATGACATAGCCGCAATTCAATATCTCTATGGTGCAAACGCGTACGCCCGTCTTGACAACACCACCTATACTTTTTCGACTATCAGCACAGATGTCAAGGCAATTTTGGACGCTGGCGGAATCGACGCAATCGACGCAGAGAATCAAACAATTGGTGCGGTGATATCTCTGCGTGAGGGAGAATTTTCGTCGATAAACGGGTCGAGCAACGTCGCCATTGCGTTTGGTGCGGTGATCGAGAACGCCAAGGGTGGCTCTGGAAATGATTTTCTCATAGGCAACGATGCCGCGAACGAACTCACTGGCGGCCGAGGCAGTGACATGCTGCAAGGCGGTGCCGGTGCGGATCTCTACATTTTTTCAGGCGAGCGAGATGAAGGAATTGACACGATCGACGATTCCGGCCTAGGGGATCGTATCAAGATCACAGGCGCTATCCTAGGCGCTGGAATCTCGTTAAGCAAGATTACTAACTCGTGGACTGACGAAAATCTCAATCGTTTTGAGATTCGCGCGGATCGCGCTGGACATAGTGATCTTTTCATCTTCACGACACCTGGGATAACAACGGCTGGCGGTACGATTCGCGTACTCGACTGGACCAGCGGCATGTACGGCATCACGCTACCAGGTGTTACGCAGCCCGCGCCGCCACCCGCCCCCGCCGGTGGAACCATTCAAGGTGGCGCGCTGGTGCCAGGCGCGCAAGCGGATGCTTTGGGAAATTTTCCGGTGCAGGGATTGTTGACAGCTGACGTTCCTAACACTCTCTACGGCTCGTTCGCAGGTGAAACGCTACTCGGTGGCGGTGGTGCCGACTTTCTGTACGCTGACCGCAATGGTGTCAACGGCACGGTCACAGTCACTATTGGCGACCTGCTCGACGGCGGCACTGGGAACGACGTTGCGCGTGCCGGCTCCGGCGCCGACTGGCTCAAAGGCGCAGATGGTCGTGACATTCTGTATGGCGGCGCCGGTGCCGACTTGCTGGAAGGCGGCGCGGACGTGATCACCGGCAGCGCCAGCGATATCGGCGGAGACATACTTTTCGGTGACGCCGACAACGATCGGATGTTTGGTGACCTCGTGCTGACGCTCGACGATGCGATTCGACAGGGGGATTCGCTCACCTATGTTGGAGTCGCGCAGGCGCAGACCGCGAGCGGGCAGCGCGGCGAGTTGTTTGGCGGCGGCGATGGTGACGACGTGATGGTTTCCGGTCGCGCCAATGACGTGATGTACGGCGGCGCCGGACGGGATACGATCATCACTGGTGCGGGTGACGATGCTATTTGGAGTGACTTCGACCTGGCCAGCGCCCAACTGAGTTGGACGGGGACGCGCACAGAGACATATAACGCGAGTACGAAGGAATACACGCGAAGTGAGACTTATGTCGGCCTCGTGCATACCGCACCTCCAACCGTCAACGACCAGCCTGCGGTCGGCGGCCAAGCCGACCAGATCTACGCCGGCGCCGGGACTGACTGGATCAGATCGTCGGGTGGTAACGATTTCGTTGATGCTGGAAGCGGCAACGATGTCGTCTACGCCGGCGCGGGCGCCGACATCATT
>JAYTGZ010000404.1:0-3018 GCA_043733025.1 Pseudomonadota bacterium
CGCTACCCACCATGGCGGAGGCCGGACTGCCGGGCTATGAAGCGGCGGCCTGGTTCGGTTTTTTCGCGCCAGCAAAAACCCCCGCGCCCATCATCGATAAACTGAACCGGGAGATTGTGATGATTCTAAAACTACCCGACGTTAGAGAAAAACTCGCCGGGCTCGGCGTTGATTTCGTCGGCACGACCGCACAAGAACTTGCAACCGTCATGCGCACCGATGCGGCAAAGTGGGAAAAGGTATTTCGTCCAGTGCCGGCGAAAGCCGCTAAATAGTTGGTAGATGCCTGGAGAAGCGCATGGATACTGCCTTCTAGGCCGATATCCTCGCTATTCAGCAATTTCGCGTGGCACGTTATTCAGGCGATACGATGGTAGCTCGAATTTCTCGGCATGGCCATGACAAGGGAAACAACATAAGGTAAGCTTGGCCGGTCGATATTGAGCGCCACCATCCTGCTGGTTGCCTGTGGGGGTAGAGGCGCAGGTGCGCGCAGTAGCAAGGTGGCCGCGCTGGGCAGACGACTTGTCAACAACTTCCCGCCGTACCGGTGAGCAACAGGCGGGTAAATTCAGAAAGGGAGCATGTCATGAATCACACAGGATCACGAGGTTTAAGTGCGAGGCGCGGGCTGATTGCACCTATCGCGCAGGCCGTTGTCATCGCCACGACGTTTCTCCTGTCGGCTTGCATGTCCGCGCCGCAAAGTCGACCCGCATCTACCCCAGCAACGCCGCTTGCGAAGTCGGTGGCGGCCCCGCCGGACCAAAGCAACGCTAGCGCGCTCTCCTATGGCGCCGTCACCGCGACGGTGATCAAGGGCAAGACCACCCAGATTGATCTCATCCAAATGTTCGGCGGTCCGAATATTTCGACGATTGATGGCGACGGACTTGAAACATGGGTCTACGAACGATCAGTGAGCCAAACGGACGTCTCCAGCAAAAGCCAGAATTGGCAGGCGGCGGCAAACCTTGGCGTTGCCTTTGGCCATGTCCAGGCAGGTGGCAGCGTAGGCGGTGGTCAGAGCGAAGGAGCTTCCTCGACCGCGTCCTCGTTCCGATCACTCACCGCAATCGTGAAGTTCAATACCGACAAGACCGTTAAGGACTATTCCGTTCGCGCCAGCCAATTCTAACCTGCCGGCGTTCGCTACGTTTTTCAACATCCTGCTAAGGGGTTATCGTCATGAAAATACGCGTTTGGATAATAAATATTGGGACGATTGCAATTGTGTCGGGGTGCACGGGGCTAGGAATGTCCGGTAATTCGGGCGATCCGATGACTGCCATGAACGCACAGATGGCCTCCAGTAACGACCTGGTGACTTCGATGACCGCCAAGATGAATTTCTCGCAGGAGGTGATGAAGAATCCGGACCTCGCAGTCTGGCACGCCCAGCGCGACAAGATGGCGCTGGCGGTCGGCGACCGTGTGTTCGACAAGGGGTTCGACCGAGTGTTCGATTCCATGATCACGGCGCTGGCCAACCTCGGCTGCCGGGTCAGCAATATGGAGCGGATCTCGGGGTATCTCACGGCGTCCATCCCGCAACTTGCCCCTGATCAGCAGGAGGCGTTGCATAAGGAGGAACTGGCCCAGTATGCGCAAATCAAGGGCTACCCTGCGTCGGTGCTGACCAAGCAGGGAGCGTTTGATATGGATATGGACTTTAGCGCAATGATGGAGCGGGGTGGCGGCGCGGGGCTGACGCTGTCCATGGTTAGGCAAGGCGCGCGTCAGACCAAAGTGAAGCTTCGCTTCGACGGCGTTTACTATCCACGCCGGGTTGACGAGCTCTACAAGAAAGTGTGGGCCGAGGTGGACAAGCAAATGTTTCTCGACAAGGCACTTGACTGACAGACCGATCGCCCTGCCATTTAGCCGCGCGTACGCGAAGCTAAGCGTCGAGCAGCACTCGGATGTGTTCCGTGACGCTACGACCCAGGGCGTCAAGATTATAGCCACCCTCGAGCGTCGACACGATCCGCCCCTTGGCAAACTCATTGGCTAACTTAACGATCTCCGCCGTCACCCAGCGGTAATCGTCTTCGGTTAATCTCAGGTAGGCAAGCGGATCCTCTCTGTGGGCGTCGAATCCCGCCGAGATCAAGATCAATTCCGGCTGAAAACGTGTAACGTTTGGGATCCAATCCTCCGTAACCGCCGCGCGAAATTCCTCACCGCCGGAGTTCGCCGGCAACGGAGTATTGATGATGTGATGGCTAACGGTATCAGCGCCCTGGTAAGGATAGAAGGGGTGCTGGAACGTGGAACACAACATCACGTTTGGCTCGGCGGCAAAAATCTCTTCCGTACCATTGCCGTGATGCACATCGAAATCAAGAATGGCGACTCGTTTGATGCCGTGTACCGCTCGCGCATGGGCGGCCGCCACGGCGACGTTGTTGAAAATGCAAAATCCCATGGAACGATTCGACAGCGCATGATGGCCCGGCGGACGCACCGCGCAGAACACGTTCCGCGCCTGACCCGTCATAACTAAGTCCACGCCGTACACCACCGCTCCCGCCGCACGGCGCGCTGCCTCTAGGCTGTGGCGATTCATCGAAGTATCGGGGTCGAGTTGAACCAAACCTTCACGTGGCGCTTTGGCTTCGATATTGTCGAGGTGGCCTTTAGTGTGAACCCGCAACAGCGCCTCGCGCGCTACGAGCGGCGCTTCGTAATGCCGCAGCAGTCCATCGAGTCCCGAAGCGATCAAGCGATCCTTAATCGCCGCCAAGCGCTGCGGTGATTCCGGGTGATGGCCGCCCATGTCATGAAGTCTGCAGGCGGGATGGGTGAGAAAGACCGTGGTCATAGTAATTTATCCTAACACGATTGCTCCCGCGCAAGCTGTGAGCGAGGCCCGATTTTCAGGACGGGCAAGTTGATGTTACTTTATTAACGTGCTAGGAGTTTCCATGAAACGTATTCCCCGTCGTATTTTTGTGGCTGGCCTAGGGGGTGGCCTAGGGCCAGGGCCACGAGAAGAATTTAAGCGCGAAGCCATCA
>JAYTGZ010000405.1:0-5596 GCA_043733025.1 Pseudomonadota bacterium
CGCGGGAATTGGATATCGACCACGGCGCCAATGCACTGGACGATTTTTCCTTCTGTCGCAACAGCATTCATTGTGTTTCCTCTTTCCTGATTCATTAAATTCGTTATGGTCGCTTAGCCGATCGCTGCCGCGCCGCCGACGATCTCAGACAGTTCTTTCGTGATCGCAGCCTGTCTGGATTTGTTGTAAATCAGCGTTAATTCGTCGATTACGTCGCCGGCGTTGTCGCTGGCGGACTTCATCGCCACCATGCGCGCAGACTGTTCCGATGCCATGTTCTCGGACACGGCTTGGTAGATCAGCGCTTCGATGTAACGGCTCAGCGCTTGATCGAGTACGCTCTTCGCTTCCGGTTCGTAAATGTAATCCCAGGAGCCCGTTGGCACACCGAGCTTTTCGCCGGACACGGGCAGCAGTTGCTCCATCACGGCTTCTTGTTTCATGGTGTTGACGAATTTGTTGTAAAAAATGATTAGGCGATCGAAGCGATCCGCCACGTAGCTGTTGAGCATAACCTTTACTGCACCGATGAGCTTTTCCATGTGCGGCTTGTCGCCGAGGCCGACGACGTGGGACACAACGTTCGCGCCCAGGCGCTGCATGAAGCCGAAGCCCTTGTTGCCGATGCAGCATACGTCGAACTCCTCGCCCTCGGCTTCCCACTGTTTCATGTTGTTCAAAACTTGGCGCAACACATTGGTATTCAAGCCGCCGCATAAGCCTTTGTCGGTGGTGATGACGATTATGCCGACCCGCTTAACCGTATCGCGCGCGACCAAGAACGGGTGACGATACTCTGGATTAGCGTGACTGATATGGGCCGCGACGTTGCGAATCTTCTCGCCGTAGGGGCGAGCGGTGCGCATGCGCTCTTGTGCCTTGCGCATCTTCGAGGCCGCGACCATCTCCATCGCCTTGGTGATCTTGCGCGTGTTTTGCACGCTCTTGATCTTGGTGCGTATTTCTTTTGAACCTGCCATTACGATGCCTTTATTACTTGGGACGCTCTGAATAAGTTCGAGTTCTAAGTGCGATAAGGCGCGAGCTAAAAATATCGACGCCGCATATGAATGATATGTAAGGAGGTATTTTTTGTGTGCAACGCAGTATCACGACGAAATCGGCCGTATTCAGAGCTTCCCTTGCACAGGATAGCGTTAGTAGGAACCATTCTTCTTAAAATCTTTAATGGCTTCGTGCAACGTCACCTCGTCTTCCTTGGATAGGTCTTTGGTCGCTTCGATACGGTTCGCCAAGTCAGCGTATTTACCCTTGACGTGATCGCGCATCGCACGTTCGGCGTGCAGAGCTTTGCCTACTGGAACATCGTCAAAGTAGCCATTGTTTACCGCGAACAAGGTCAGCGCCATTTCCCACACTTGTAGCGGCTGGTATTGCGCCTGTTTCATCAGTTCTGTCACCATGCGGCCACGCTCCAACTGCTTGCGAGTCGCTTCGTCCAAATCCGAGGCGAACTGCGCGAATGCCGCCAGTTCACGATATTGCGCCAGCGCAAGACGAACGCCGCCGCCAAGCTTTTTGATGACCTTGGTTTGCGCCGCGCCGCCGACACGAGAGACGGAAATACCGGCGTTGATGGCCGGGCGAATACCGGCGTTGAACAAGCTGGATTCCAGGAAAATTTGGCCATCGGTAATCGAAATCACGTTGGTCGGCACGAATGCGGACACGTCACCGGCTTGCGTTTCGATGACCGGCAATGCGGTCAAGGATCCGGTCTTGCCTTTGACTGCGCCGTTGGTAAATTTCTCTACATAGGCTTCATTCACCCGCGCCGCGCGTTCCAACAAACGGGAATGCAAATAGAACACGTCGCCCGGATATGCTTCACGGCCCGGCGGGCGGCGCAGCAGCAAAGAGACTTGACGATAGGCCCAAGCTTGTTTGGTCAAGTCGTCATAAACGATTAGCGCATCTTGACCGCGGTCACGAAAATACTCGCCCATGGTGCAACCGGAATAAGGTGCAATGTATTGCATGGCTGCGGATTCCGACGCGGTGGCGGCGACCACGATGGTGTATTCCATGGCGCCATATTCTTCCAGCTTACGCACCACGTTGGCGACGGTGGAGGCTTTCTGGCCGACAGCAACGTAAATACAGAAAAGGTCTTTGCCCTTCTGATTGATGATGGTATCGACTGCGACGGCGGTCTTACCGGTCTGGCGGTCGCCGATGATCAATTCGCGTTGGCCGCGTCCTACTGGCACCATGGCGTCGATGGATTTCAAGCCGGTTTGCACCGGCTGCGACACGGATTTCCGCGCGATAACGCCAGGCGCGACCTTCTCGATAACGTCGGTCAACTTGGCGTTGATCGGGCCTTTGCCGTCGATCGGCTGACCCAAGGAATTGACCACCCGGCCGATCAGTTCGGGGCCGACCGGCACTTCGAGAATGCGGCCCGTTGCTTTAACCGTGTCGCCCTCGGAAATATGTTCGTATTCACCCAACACCACCGCGCCGACGGAATCGCGCTCGAGGTTTAGCGCCAAGCCAAACGTATTGTTAGGGAATTCCAACATCTCGCCTTGCATGGCATCCGACAGGCCATGGATACGGCAGATTCCGTCGGTTACCGAAACGACTGAGCCTTGATTGCGCACGTCGGCCGAAAGCGCAAGATTTTGAATCTTCGCTTTAATCAGTTCGCTAATTTCGGAGGGGTTCAGTTGCTGCATGCTTTCTCCTACAACTTTAAGTGGTCAACGCGGTAGCCATATGCTGTAGCTTGCCGCGCACGGAGGCGTCGATCACTTCGTCACCGATGACGATTTTGACGCCGCCTATGAGTTCTTTGTCCACCGTCACGTGGGGCTGGATCTTACGCTTGAACTTCGATTCGAGTTGGCCGACCAGAGTGCCGAGCTGAACGTCTTCCAGCGGAAAAGCACTCACGATCCGCGCTTCGAGCACGCCTTCTCGTTGATGTTTCATGTGCTCGAATAGTTCAGATATCTGCGGCAATAGTACCAAACGGCCATTGTCGGCTAGCAACGCCAAGAAGTTCTTCACTTCAGCCGTGGCATTGTCATTAACGACACCGCCGAACAAATCCACTAATTGACCGGTGGTTGTCTTCGGATCGCTGATCGCGTCGCGAACGCCCGCTAGACTGCCCGCTGCGCTAAATCGAGCCAGCACGGCGGACCACTCGCCCAGCGCATTGGCCTGGTCCGCTATCTTGAATACGGCTTCAGCGTATGGCCGGGCGAGCGTAGTAAGTTCAGCCATGGCCGATCAAAGCTCCTGCTTCAGTTGCGTCAACAAATCGTCGTGGGCTTGAGCGTTGACTTCGCGGCGCAGAATCTTCTCCGCTCCGCTAACGGCCAGCGATGCCACTTGCGCTCGCAGCGATTCCTTGGCGCGGAAGACTTCTTGCTCGACCTCAGCCTTGGCGCCGGCAACGATGCGATCGCCTTCGGATTTAGCGGCGGCTTTCGCTTGCTCGATCATTTGAACCACACGCTTTTCAGCAGTAGAAATGATCTCGCCGGCGCGCCCACGCGCTTCGCCCAACACCTCGGTCGTTTTCTTATCGGCTTGCGCCAACTCAAGTTTGCCCTTCTCCGCCGCGGCAAGACCGTCAGCGATGGCCTTTTGGCGATCCTCGATGGCCTTTAACAGGGGCGGCCACACGAATTTGGCCGTGAACCAAACAAAGATGGCAAAGGCGATCGCCTGACCAAAAATGGTTAAATTAATGTCCATTCAGAAACCTAACAGAAAAGATTAAGTTGCCGACTGGATGACGGCGAGCAGCGGGTTACCGAACGCAAACAACATGGCGAGACCGACGCCGATAATAAACGATGCGTCGATCAAACCGAGCAGTAGGAACACTTTAGCTTGCAGTTGCGGCATCAATTCCGGTTGACGTGCGGCGCCTTCCAAAAAGCGGCTACACATAATGCCCACCCCGATACACGCGCCGGCAGCGCCCAGACCGATCATGAGCCCAATGCCGATTGCAGTAAAGCCTTGAATATTTGCTAATAAAGCTAATTTATCCACGTTACTTCCTCTCTTTGCTTTGAACTTAAAGTTAATAGAAACCGAAAATGCTTAGTGACTCTCATGCGCCATCGCTAAATAGACGACTGTGAGCATCATAAAAATGAATGCTTGCAATGCAACGATCAAGATATGGAAGATCGCCCAACCAGCGCCGAGCAAGCCGCCAAGCAGCGCACCGACGATGCCAGTCGAGGCGAATACGCCGAGCAGCAAGAAAATAATCTCGCCCGCGTACATATTGCCGTACAGACGCAGGGAATGAGATAGGGGCTTGGAGATATATTCAATTATGTTGAACAGGAAATTGAATATCCACAGAAACGGATTGCCGCCGAAGGGCGAACAAAACAATTCGTGCATCCAGCCGCCGAAGCCTTTGATCTTGATGGTGTAAAAGATCATCAGTCCAAACACACTCAGCGCCAGAGCGAACGTGGTGTTAATGTCGCTGGTAGGTACACTGCGCCAACGATCCAGGCGAAACACGTGCTGGTAGATCAACGCCATGATGTCAATCGGGAGGAAGTCCATCGCGTTCATCAGCAACACCCAAACGAAAACTGTCAGCGCCAATGGGGCGATGAATTTCCGGTCGCCATGGAAAGTCCCGCGCACTTGCTCATCAATGAAGTCAAAGGTGAGTTCGGCGAAGGCCTGCAGCTTGCTGGGCACGCCAGCCTGCGCCTTGCGCGCGATCATAAAGAGGAAGCCGAAACCGATAACCCCGCAGAGCACCGACGTGACGATGGTGTCCACGTGCAACGTCCAAAATGAACCCTCGCCGATGGGGTATTTAAGGAAAGCGAGGTGGTGCTCGATATATTCGGTGGGGGTAGGTAAACCGTGACCTGAAGCCATTGTTGTTTTAATTCCTATTTGTCGCCAGCAAATAACGCTAAACTAAAAATGAGTACGGTTATAACGAAAGCCGAGAAGAATCCGATCACCACAATGTCTTTATACATTGTCAATACCGCCCATAGCTGAAGGACGATTAGGGCGATTTTTGTTGATTCGGCCCGCATGAGTATTCTCAATGTGCCCCCCGCCGATCGAGGCTTCCCGCGGGAAGCCATGAAACCATAGGCTGCGCCGGCTATAACGTTGACGCCGCCACCCAACAATGCGGATATTCCGAAGTGGGCGCCTTTCCAGTAACTGGCCAGGATGGTTAGTGCGAGGGTAACGTAAATTTGCCACCGAAGGACAGTCCGTATCGCTTTACTCTTAATAATGATCACGCCGGTACTGCCCGAGCAAACTCCGCGAGTTTATGACGAATAGCCATTTTCGTCAACGCCGATGATGCTCCGGCGCATCATTGCTGGAGTTTGGCGAGGATGCGATCCAGCTCCGCCAAATTCTGAAACGACAGCCTGATGTTGCCCTTGCCCGCCTTGCTGGCGCGGATTTGTACCGCTGTGCCCAACTTGTCGGCCAACTCTTCTTGCAGTCGCAACACGTCGCGATCGGTAACGACAGCCGCTTGGGCCTTGGCGTTTTGACTGCGCGCAACGAGTGCCTCCGTCTGGCGCACCGACAGGCGGGCCTTCACGAT
>JAYTGZ010000406.1:0-2743 GCA_043733025.1 Pseudomonadota bacterium
CCTTGGGTGCTTCCGCCATAGCGCGTCACATGTACGGCATCGAACTCCAACGGGAATCGCAACAATGGCAGCAACTGGCCCGAGAACACCACGGCGCCACCCATCACGCTCAGCACTAACGGATAATCGTCTTGCACCGCGCCGGTGATCGCCTTGGCAATGGTTTCGATCGCGCGCACGACGTCGCCGGGCCGGTGGATTTGCTCGGCTTCTTTTAGTATCTTCCACGCGTCGGCGGCGGGCAACATGAAGCTTAGCGTGGATCGAGCCCGCGCAGGTAGGCGGCAAAGTCACCGGCGACCTCGGCATGTTTGAGTCCATAGGCCACGGTCGCCTTCAGATAGCCGAGCTTGGAGCCGCAATCATAACGGCGGCCCTCGAACTCGTAACCGATTACGCCTTCTTCCTTCAGCAGACTGGCGATGCCGTCGGTCAACTGGATTTCACCGCCGGTACCCGGTGCTATCGTCTGAAGATGATGAAAAATCCGCGGTGTCAGTACGTATCGCCCGACCACACCCAGAGTCGACGGCGCGGCACTGGGCATGGGCTTCTCGACGATGGCCGTGAGGTGACACTGGCGTCCCACCGTCTCTCCCGCTTTGACGATGCCATACTGGCTGGTTTCTTCCCTCGCGACACGCTGCAAACCCAAGATCGAATGGCCGTTGAAGAGATCGACCATTTGTTTCAATACCGGGATCTCCGCGTCGATCAAGTCATCCGCCAACAACACGGCAAACGGCTCGTCGTTCACCAGCGGCCGGGCGCAAAGCACGGCGTGGCCCAACCCCAAGGCGTCTACCTGGCGCACGTAAGAATAATGAATACCGGGTGGCAGCAGATTGCGCACCACTTCGAGCAGACGATTCTTGCCGTGGGCGGCGAGTTCCGCCTCCAGTTCGTAAGCTTTATCGAAGTGATCTTCGATCGAACGCTTGCCGCGGCCCGTTATGAAAATCATCTCGGTGATACCCGCGGCGGCGGCTTCTTCCACGGCGTATTGAATCAACGGTTTGTCGACCACCGGCAGCATTTCCTTCGGTGATGATTTGGTCACGGGCAAAAACCGCGTGCCCAGGCCCGCGACCGGAAATACGGCTTTTCGAATTTTGGTCAAGCGTCAGTCCTTTCATTTTCTTGAAGCAAGGTTAACAACCCGGCTTCATCCAATAGTGGAATATTCAGTTTGTTGGCATCTGCCAACTTACTCCCGGCCTCCTCCCCTACAACGACATAGTTGGTTTTTTTCGATACGCTGCCGGCGACCCTGCCACCCGCTGCTTCGATACGCGCCTTCGCATCATCGCGCGAGAGGCTCGGCAACGTTCCCGTCAAAACGAACGTTGCGCCGTCTATTTTACTCGATGGCGCGGGCGCGCGAACGACAGGATCCGACTCTGCCCAGACTACACCATGACGGCGCAGGGCTTCAATCACGGCGAGATTATGCGGCTCGGCGAGGAAATCGATAATCGCCTGGGCCACCACGGGGCCTACGTCAGGTACCTGCTGCAATGCCTCAAGGTCCGCATCCAGCAAGGCTTGCAGGCCACCGAAGTGGCGCGCCAGATGGCGCGCAGTGGCCTCGCCGGCGTTGCGTATCCCGAGCGCGTAAATGAATCGTTGCAGCGTGGTTTGCTTGCTCGTCTCAATACCGGCGACCAGGTTCATGGCGGATTTTTCGCCCATGCGCTCAAGCGCACCGAGCTGCGGAACCGACACGGCATAGATGTCGGCGAGAGAGTGAATATGGCCGCCATCCACCAACTGATCGACGATTTTCTCACCCAGGCCCTCGATGTCCATGGCGCGGCGTGACGCGTAATGCAGGATCGCTTGTTTGCGCTGGGCGGAACACACCAGGCCACCGGTGCATCGGCTAACCGCTTCGCCCTCGCCACGCACCACGCGGGAACCGCAGACCGGGCACGCCGACGGCATGACGAATTCACGGGCGTCGCCGGGCCGCCGTTCCAGCACCACGCCGACCACTTCGGGAATCACATCGCCCGCCCGCCGCACCGTCACCGTGTCGCCGATGCGGACATCTTTGCGCCGGACTTCGTCTTCGTTATGCAGCGTTGCGTTCGTGACCGTGGCGCCACCGACAAATACCGGCTTCAAGCGCGCCACCGGCGTCATCGCACCGGTGCGGCCCACTTGCACATCGATGTCCAGCACTTCCGTCAGCGCTTCTTCGGCGGGGAACTTGTGAGCAATCGCGAAGCGCGGCGCACGGGACACGAACCCGAGTTGATTCTGAAAATCGTAACGGTTGACCTTGTAGACTACACCGTCGATTTCGTAGGGCAAGGTCGCACGCATTGCGCCGATTTCGCGGTAAAAACCGAGTACACCTTCGGCGCCGTGACACACCCGTCCAAGGTCATTCACCGGCAAGGCGGAGGCCGCCAGTTTTTTCAGCAACTCATCGTGGCTCGCGGCTGGAGACCCACCGGCGCGGTCGCCAATGCCGTAGGCGAAAAAACGCAATGGCCGTTGCGCCGTCATGCGCGGATCCAGTTGGCGCAACGCGCCGGCGGCCGCGTTGCGTGGATTTACGAATTCTTTCTCGCCCGCTTCGCGCTGGCGGCGATTCATCTGCGCAAAGCCTTTCTTGAACATAATGACTTCACCGCGAACTTCGAGCAGTTCCGGCGGCGCGGAATCGGACAATCTCAACGGTATGGTTTTGATGGTGCGCAAATTCGCCGTGACCTGTTCGCCGGTCGCGCCATCG
>JAYTGZ010000407.1:0-4337 GCA_043733025.1 Pseudomonadota bacterium
GGCTTGCGCGGCAATGCCGATGCGGCCGCCTTCGAGATTGGACAAAGCGATACGCAAGCCTTCGCCCCGTTGGCCGAGCAAATTCCCCTCGGGAATTGCGCAGTTGTCAAAAGTAATCGCGCAAGTATCGGAGGCGCGGATGCCCATCTTATGTTCCGGCTTGTTGACGATGCAACCCGGCGATTTCGTCGGCACGATGAAAGCGCTGATGCCTTTTTTGCCAAGATCGGGATCGGTGACCGCGAAGACGATCGCCATGG
The DNA here is from genome assembly GCA_043733025.1 of Pseudomonadota bacterium. Taxonomy (GTDB): domain Bacteria; phylum Pseudomonadota; class Gammaproteobacteria; order Burkholderiales; family JALYOK01; genus JALYOK01. The sequence goes on from JAYTGZ010000407.1 coordinate 261, forward strand.
CAGCGCGCTGGCCGTTGGTGACGAATTGTTTGTTGCCGTTAATAATCCACTTGCCGTTTTCCAGCACGGCGCGGGTCTTCAGGTTATGGGCTTCCGAGCCGGCTTGGGGTTCCGTCAAACAAAAGGCACCGATCTTTTTTCCCGTCGCAAGATCGCGAAGCCAAGTCTGTTTCTGTTCGTCATTGCCATATCGCAAAATAGGTGCGCAGCCGACGGAGCTGTGCACCGCCATCAGCGTGGAGCAGGACGCACAGCCGGCGGCAATTTCTTCCACGGCCAGCGCGTAGGCGACATAGTCCGTGTAGGTCCCGCCCCATTCTTCGGGGACGACCATGCCGAGCAAACCCAGTTCGCCCATCTTGGTAATCACCGCATCGGGCAAGGCGCAGGCTTTGTCCCATGCGGCCGCATGAGGCGCGAGTTCGTTTTGCGCGAATTCCTGCGCCATGTCGCGCACCATGCGCTGATCTTCGGTCAATATCATGTGGTTTCGTCGAAAAGTTCGCGGCCGATGAGCATGCGGCGTATTTCGCTGGTGCCGGCGCCGATGTCGTAGAGCTTGGCGTCGCGCAGCAAACGGCCGGCCGGGTAGTCGTTGATGTAACCATTGCCGCCGAGGCTTTGGATGGCCTCGAGCGCAACTTGAACGGCGCTTTCGGAAGCGTAAAGCAAACATGCGGCAGCATCTTTGCGTGACGGTCTTCCCTCATCGATCGCGCCGGCCACGCGATAGGAAAACGCGCGGGCAGACTGCAGCTTCACAAACATGTCGGCGAGCTTGCCCTGCATCAGCTCGAACGTGCCGATCGGCTTGCCGAATTGTTTGCGTTCGTGGACGTACGGAATGACGATGTCCATCGCCGCCTGCATGATACCGATGGGGCCGCCGGATAGCGTCACGCGTTCCGTATCCAATCCGCTCATCAGAATTCGCGTGCCGCCGTGCGCTTGGCCGAGGATATTTTCGTCGGGAATTTCACAATCTTCGAACACTAACTCGCAGGTGTTCGAGCCGCGCATACCGAGCTTGTCGAGTTTTTGCGCCGTGCTGAAACCCTGCATGCCTTTTTCGACGATGAACGCCGTCATCGAGCGTGCGGATGATTCGACGCCGGCGGTGCGCATATAGACAATCAAGGTATCCGCGTCGGGCCCATTGGTGATCCACATCTTGTTGCCATTGGCGATCCAGCGGTCACCGCGCTTCACCGCGCGGCAAGCCATGGAACCGACCACGTCGGAACCGGCGCCCGGTTCGCTCATGGCCAGCGCGCCGACGTGCTCGCCGCTGCAAAGCTTGGGCAAGTATTTTCGGCGTTGTTCCTCGGCGCCGTTGAGATATAGGTTGTTGACGCACAGGTTAGAGTGAGCGCCGTAAGATAAGCCAACGGAGGCAGAGGCGCGCGAGATCTCCTCGATGGCGACGACATGGGCGAGATAGCGCATGCCGGCGCCGCCGTATTCTTCGGGGATCGACACGCCCAACAGACCCATGTCGCCGAGCTTACGCCACAGGTCCATGGGGAATTGATTCGAGCGGTCGATTTCGTCGGCGCGCGGCGCCAATTCGGCGGCCGCGAATTTTTTCACGCTATCCCGTAGCGCGTCGATGTCGTCGTTGATGTGGGTGTCGAACAGCATGGTTACCTTGTCGTGACCGCTACGATATTGTCATTCCCGCGAACGCGGGAATCCATTTGGCCGGGAATAGATCGCCGCATCTTGAATTCCAACTTATTTCGGCGCCATGCGAATGGCGCCATCGAGCCGTATCACCGATCCATTCAACATGGTGTTCTCGATAATGTGTTTCGCCAACGCAGCGTATTCATCCGGATGGCCAAGGCGGGGAGGGAAGGGCACTTGCTGACCGAGAGACTCGCGCGCCGCTTCCGGTAAGACCGCCATCATCGGCGTATCGAACAGCCCCGGCGCGATCGTCACGACGCGAATGCCGGAACGCGCGAGTTCGCGGGCGATCGGCAAGGTCATGGCGTTGACGCCGCCTTTCGACGCCGAGTAGGCCGCCTGGCCGATCTGGCCTTCGAAGGATGCAACCGACGATGTGTTGATGATCACGCCACGCTCGCCGCCTGCGTCTGGTTGTTGTTCGGCCATGGCGGCGGCGGCCAGGCGAATCACATTGAACGTGCCGATCAAGTTGATGTTGATGATGCGCTGGAACACGTCGAGCGGATGCGGGCCTTCTTTACCCAACACCTTGACCGGTGAACCAACACCGGCACAGTTCACTGCGCCGCTCAGGCCGCCAAAGCTGGTCTTGGCGGCGTCGATAGCGGCCTTGACATCGCTCTCGCTGGTGACATCGGTTTTGACGAAACGCGCTTTCGCACCTAATTGTCTGGCGAAAGCCTCGCCTTGGACAGCATTCACGTCGGCGAGAACGACGTTGCCGCCGGCGTTAATGATAGCCTGCGCCGTGGCCGCTCCCAGCCCGGAACCGCCGCCAGTAATCAGAAACGTTCTATTTTGGATATTCATGATGGGTTGTGTTATGGAATCGACAAGTTCAGAATCAAGTTAAGATTCTAACTTTTTTCCGGTTTGCTCTCATGGATATTTCCGTAGCGCCCAGCATTGATGCAAGCCGCATGGATACGGGGTGGGGGGCTGGCCTAGGGCCAGGGGCTGGCCTAGGGCGACTAGCAGCGGATCCACCAAACGCCGCAGTGGTGGATCCGGCGCTTCGCGCCTTGATCCACCCTTCTTTTTTACTACTTGGAGAAATAAATCATGGCTACACCCGTCGACCCCAACGATCCAATTATGACCGGCGAGAATTCGTTCATTCGCTTGAGCCCCGACAGCGGCAAAACCCTTAGCGATCGCTTTAGCCACTGGCGTGTGTTGTGGTGCCCGGCGGGCGCAGGACATGCGCTATTCATGCAAAGCGAATTGATCGCGGGCAAGGTGCGAATTTTCAGCGACAATATCGCCGTCGCGCGCTGGTTACAACGCAATATTGAAACGCTTTTGTTCCCCGCTTTCGCCGATGAAAAGTTGCCCATCGTCAGCGCGGATTTCATGCGCCATGGCGATGCTCGGTCGTCGGCCATCGAAACCGTGACATCAAGCGAGAACGAGATCACCCTGACGTGGTACGACTTCATCGAGCCGTTGGTGCTCACCCTGCCGCCAGGCTTCAACAATCGCCCCATCGGTGTGTTCAGCACCTTCTTCCCGGCGCGGGCCGCGCAAGTGGAAATGGATGGCGATGTCACGACAGGCATGCCGTGGGAAGAGATGCGTGGCGATCGAAAGACATCCAGTGCGTGCCTCGCGTGGTCGGAAACCTGGGTGAGGCCGCGATGAGCGGGCCAATCAGTATCGACGTTTATTCCGATGTGGTTTGTCCCTGGTGCTATATCGGTAAACGAAGGCTTGAACAAGCATTGGTGAGGCTTGGCGAGCAGAATATGGCTGTCACGCCCAACTGGCGCGCCTTTCAGCTCAACCCTGAGATGCCGGCCGCAGGCGTGGCGCGCAAGGAATACGTCGAAACCAAGTTTGGCGGACCGGAACGGGCGAAGGGGATTTATGCCCGCGTCGCAGCGGTGGGCAACGAAGTCGGCATACCTTTCCAATTCGAAAAAATCGAGCGCCAACCGAACACCCTAAATGCCCACCGCTTGATTCGCTACGCGGGCGATCACGGCAAGCAAGACGCAGTCGTTGAAGCCCTGTTCCACGAGTTTTTTCTTGCGCTTCGCGACATCGGTGACGTTGCCGTATTGAGCGATATCGCCGCGACGGCAGGACTGAATCGCGACGCGGTGTACGCCTATTTGTCGTCGGAGCAAGGGGCGGACGCGGCCCGGGAAGAGGACGCCGTCGCCCGCCAATTGGGCATCACTGGCGTGCCGTTCTTTGTGTTTGGCGGAAAGGTTGCGGTGTCGGGGGCGCAGGAAGCGAAAGCCTTGGTGCAAGCCTATGAACAGGCGGCGAGCGCCGTAACTACCCTAGGAGCCTGTCGGACTTAAAGAATCGCAGCGAAAAAGAGGCTGAGCGAGGACAGATTTTGACGATTTCGCCGGGCAATAGTCGTTCTATTGCCCA
>JAYTGZ010000408.1:0-2333 GCA_043733025.1 Pseudomonadota bacterium
GTCATGCTGTTCTCCTGAGCGTAAGTCGTATTGGTTTTGGAAAAAACTCCAGCGCTAGAAATTAATAAACTCCTGCACTACTTGTCATTCCCGCGAAAGCGGGAATCCATTTGGCATTTGCAAGTCACAATGGATCCCCGCTTTCGCGGGGATGACAACTATTGAATCAATTACGTTATCTTCAATGGACGAGTTGTGCTCTAAATCCTTTCTGTTCCAACGCCGCGAGGATCTGCTCGATATGCGCATGTCCGCGCGTCTGCAACACAAAATCCACCTCGGCGCTTTGTATCGGCAAATGGCTGAAAGCGCGCTGATGATGCACCTCGTCGATGTTGGCGTTGACTTCCGCGAGGCAGGCGGTCACTTCCGCCAGCGAGCCGGGCAGATCGCGCAACTCCACTTGTATTCGCGCCAACCGGCCCGCGCGCACCATGCCACGCTCGATAATGTCAGACAACATCAGCGGGTCGATGTTCCCGCCGCATAGCACGAGGCCAACGCGCTTGCCGCGAAAGCGCTCGCGGTATTTCATCAGCGCCGCGAGCCCTGCGGCGCCGGCGCCTTCGACCACGGTCTTTTCGATTTCGAGCAAGAGCACGATGGCTTCTTCGATATCGCCTTCGTCTACCAACACGATGTCGCTGACGAGTTCTCGCACGATCACCTGTGTAATGCGACCGGGCTCTTTGACGGCGATGCCCTCGGCGATGGTATTGCGGCCGAAGTGCGGCTCGATTCCCTTCATGGCGCAAACCATCGAGGGAAAGCGTTCCATCTGGACACCGGCGATTTCCATGCTGGGTCGCAGGCCTTTCGCCGCGACGGCCATACCGGCGATCATGCCGCCGCCACCGATGGGGACGATAAGCGTGTCGATGTCATTTTGCGTCGCGAGCATTTCGAGTGCAATCGTACCTTGGCCGGCGATGATTTTTTCGTCGTCGTAGGGGTGAACCCAGACGAGGCCGCGTTCGTTCGCCAAGTTGATCGCGAAAACTTTCGCCGCATCAAAATTATCGCCGTGCAAGATCACTTCGGCGCCGTGGCCGCGGGTGTGTTCCACTTTGACGTTGGGTGTGAAGCGCGGCATGACGATGGTGGCCGGAACACCGAGCCGTTTGGCATGGTAAGCGAGGCCTTGCGCGTGATTGCCAGCGGAGGCGGCGATCACGCCACGCACTCGTTCCTGATTGGAAAGCGACAACAATTTATTCAGTGCGCCGCGCTCTTTGAACGATGCCGTGAATTGATGGTTTTCGAACTTGACATAGACTTCGGCGCCGGTGATCTGTGACAAGGTACGGGAATGTAGGCAGGGTGTTTCCACCACGCTGCCACGAATCGCCGCGGCGGCCGATTGAACATCTTTTAGGGTGACGGTCATGTCCAGCGCGCGTTAAATGGCCCGATCATCGGCCTGGAAGCCAATGGCCCGAGGTGGCCCTAGGCCAGTTCCCCACCCCGTCCGGGCATATGCGACGACATTGTAGCCGCGCGCGTACGTGAGCGCTTCACTTTCCCATCTGCAAATAATCGACCGCCAACGCGGCGAGCGAGCGGATGCCGAGCAGCAATCCCGATTCGTCGACAAAGAATTTCGGCGAGTGGTTGACGGCGACTTTGCTGAGATCCGTCCCCGGCGGTGAAATACCGACGAAGTAAAACAAGCCCGGAATTTTTTGTTGGTAGACGGAGAAATCTTCCGCGCCGGTAGTCTTGGGTTGAATCTTCGCATTCTTATCCCCGGCAATTCGTTTCAAAGTCGGCGCCATCAACGCCGTGAGTTCTTCATCGTTGATGGTCACGGCGTAGGGCTTTTCGATCTCGACTTGTACGCTCGCGCCTTGGCTCGCGGCGATCATCTCCGCGGTGTTTTTGATGCGTTTATGTATATCGTCGCGCATCGCTTCATCCAAGGTGCGTATGGTGCCGACCATCTCCACTTCTTCGGGGATGATATTGAAGCGGTTGCCGCCGTGGATGCTGCCGATGGTGACGACCGCCGGCTCCTTGGTGATATTCACTTGGCGGCTAACGATGGTTTGCAGGCCCAACACGATCTGCGATGCGGTGACGATGGGATCGACACCGCTCCAGGGTTGCGAGCCGTGGGTCTGGCGGCCTTTGACTTTGATGCGCAAAATATCCGCCGCGGCCATCAGCGGCCCAGCGCGATAGCCGATGACGCCGGTATGCAATTGGGCAACGACGTGCAAACCGAAAATCGCGTTCGGCCTGGGATTCTCCAGCGCGCCCTCCTTCACCATCAGCGCCGCGCCGCCTTCTTCGCCGCGCGGCGGGCCTTCCTCCGCCGGTTGGAAAATGAACTT
>JAYTGZ010000409.1:0-8341 GCA_043733025.1 Pseudomonadota bacterium
ATCTCGGCGCCGCAGGCATCGGAAAATCGCGCGAGCTGGCTGAAATTATTGATCGGCATAATGCCCGGAACGATCGGAATCGCGATTTTCATCGCCTGGCATTCGTCGATGAAATTGAAGTAGGCATCGGCGTTGAAAAAATATTGCGTGATCGCCGCGTTCGCGCCGGCTTCCACTTTGCGCTTGAAGTGTTGCAAATTTTCTTGCGCCGAGCGCGCCTGCGGATGAAACTCCGGATAGGCCGCCACTTCGATTTGAAAGTGATCGCCGGTCTGTTCGCGGATGAACTCGACCAACTCATTGGCGTAACGAAACTCGCCAACGCCGTAGGTGCCGGACGGCAAATCACCGCGCAGCGCAACGATGTGCTTGATGCCGTTATCGCGATATTTTTGCAGGATCGCGCGGACGTTTTCCTGGGTGGAACCGATGCAAGACAGATGGGGCGCGGCGTTCGAGCCGTCGGCCTGAATTTCCAGGACGGTTTCGAGCGTGCGATCCTGGGTGGAGCCGCCCGCGCCAAAGGTAACAGAAAAAAATTCCGGTTTGAGTTGGGCAAGTTGCTTGCGAACCAAGCGGAGTTTCACGATGCCCTCCGGGGTTTTCGGTGGAAAGAATTCGAAACTAAGCGTTAGGTGAGCGGTGTTCATATCAAGGCTTGAGATCAAAGCAAACAATCAGGCTAGATTCCACTGCGTCATTGCGAGCGACGCGAGGCAATCTCGTGTTTATACTGCGGGAAATCTAGATCGCCAGGTCGCCGTTCGGGCTCGTCGCGATGACCGAGGGGAACGTGAAACAGAGAATCCGAGGCACTGACTTGACGCAAAAGGAGCGGCCGTTGCCCGGCCCGCTCCCGTTCCATTCACCGCCTCAAACCCGTCTAGTATCGGTAGTGATCCGCCTTATACGGCCCTTGCTTATGCACACTGATGTACGCTGCCTGCGCGTCGCTCAATTCCGTCAACTGCGCATTCAGTTTCTTCAACTGTAAGCGCGCGACTTTTTCATCGAGATGTTTCGGCAGGGTGTAAACACCGATCGGATACTTGGCTGGGTTGGTAAAAAGCTCGATCTGCGCGATGGTCTGATTCGCGAACGACGAACTCATCACATAGCTCGGATGGCCCGTGCCACAACCCAAGTTCACCAAGCGGCCCTTGGCGAGCATGATGATGCGCTTGCCGTCGGGGAAGATGATGTGATCGACTTGCGGCTTGATCTCTTCCCATTGGTACTTTTCGACCCCTGCAACGTCGATTTCGTTGTCGAAATGGCCGATATTACAAACGATGGCCTGATCTTTCATCTTCGCCATGTGGTCGTGGGTGATGACGTGGAAGTTGCCGGTGGCGGTGACGAAAATGTCCGCCTTATCGGCGGCATAGTCCATGGTCACGACACGATAACCTTCCATCGCCGCTTGCAGCGCGCAAATCGGATCGATTTCCGTCACCCACACTTGCGCCGACAACGCGCGCAACGCCTGCGCCGAGCCCTTGCCCACGTCGCCATAACCGGCGACCACGGCGACTTTGCCCGCGATCATCACATCGGTGGCGCGCTTGATGCCGTCGACCAAGGATTCGCGGCAGCCGTAAAGACTATCGAATTTCGATTTGGTGACGCTGTCATTCACATTGATCGCCGGGAATGCGAGCTTGCCCTCTTTGTGCATTTGATAAAGTCGATGCACGCCGGTGGTGGTTTCTTCAGTTACCCCTTTGATCGCAGCCAAGCGCTTTGAGTACCAACCGGGATGGGACGCCAAACGCTTTTTAATCGCGGCGAACAGGAATCTCTCTTCCTCGCTGCCGGCCTTGGCGATGACCGAGGCATCTTTTTCCGCGCGTGCGCCCAAATGCAGCAACAGGGTCGCGTCGCCGCCGTCATCCAATATCATATTGGAGAAAGCGCCATCGGCCCACTCGAAAATTCGGTGGGTGTATTCCCAGTATTCTTCCAGAGTTTCGCCTTTGTAAGCGAACACCGGCGTGCCAGTTATGGCGATGGCGGCGGCGGCGTGGTCCTGGGTCGAATAGATGTTGCACGACGCCCAGCGTACTTGCGCGCCGAGGGCCTGCAAGGTCTCGATCAGCACGGCGGTTTGGATGGTCATGTGCAAGGAGCCGGTGATGCGCGCGCCTTTCAGTGGCTGGCTCTTGGCGAACTCGTCGCGAATTGCCATCAAGCCGGGCATTTCGGTCTCGGCGATTTTGATTTCCTTGCGGCCCCAATCGGCCAACTTCATGTCGGCGACATGGTAGTCTTTGCTGGATTGTTCGAGGATTGCGTTCATAAAACATTTCTCCATTCAAGTTAATGAATGAGCGCGGTTGAAGCTTTACCCTTGCAGCTCTGAGCCTGGCGAGGTGTTGAAACTTCCCCGTCGCAGCGCCCCTCAGAGCAAGGTAGGCATGCAGGGCGGCGTTGCGCCGCCCGTTATTCAAGACTGCTAGACGGCGGCCAATGCGGGCCGCGAGCCTTTGAGTCCCGATTCGGCGCGCAGTATATCCGCTTTATCGGTCATTTCCCAAGTGAATTCGGGTTCTTCGCGGCCAAAGTGCCCATAAGCGGCGGTTTTGCCGTAAATCGGACGCAGTAAATCGAGCGCCTGGATGATGCCTTTCGGACGCAGGTCGAAATGCCTTTGGATCAATTCGGTGATCTTTTCGTCCGATACCTTGCCAGTGCCGTGAGTACTCACCATCACGGAAACCGGTTTCGCAACGCCAATAGCGTAAGCCACTTGGACTTCGCAACGATCCGCAAGACCCGCCGAAACCACGTTCTTCGCCACATAGCGCAAGGCGTAGGCCGCCGAGCGATCCACCTTCGACGGATCCTTGCCGGAGAATGCGCCACCGCCGTGGTGAGCCGCGCCGCCGTAGCTATCGACAATGATCTTCCGGCCGGTTAAGCCGCAATCGCCGTGCGGACCGCCGACGACGAAGCGGCCGGTTGGGTTCACCAAGTAGCGCGTATTGCTCTTCAGCAACTCCTTCGGCAACACCGGCTTGATGATTTCTTCAATGACGGCTTCCGATAATTGAGCGTGGGACACATCGGGGCTGTGCTGCGTGGACACCACCACGGTATCTATTTCCGTCGGTACGCCATTGACGTAGCGCACCGTGAGCTGGCTCTTGGCATCGGGGCGCAACCACGGCAGACGTCCATCGCGGCGAACTTCCGCTTGGCGCTGCATGACGCGGTGGGCGTAATAAATCGGCAGCGGCATCAACGCCGCCGTTTCGCGGCAGGCGTAACCAAACATCAAGCCTTGATCGCCGGCGCCCTGATCAAGATCCAAGCCCTCACCCTCGTTCACCCCCTGGGCGATGTCGGGAGACTGGCGGTTGATCGCCGTCAACACGGCGCAGGACTTGTAATCGAAGCCGATGTCGGAATCGGTGTAGCCGATGCGGCGCACGGTGTCGCGCGCAATTTCCATATAGTTGATGTGGGCTTTAGTGGTGATTTCGCCGGAAATCACCACTAGCCCCGTCGCAACCAAAGTTTCGCAGGCTACCCGGCCGTGCGGGTCTTGCGCTAAAATCGCATCCAACACCGCATCGGAGATTTGATCGGCGACTTTGTCGGGATGGCCTTCGGAAACGGATTCGGAAGAAAACAGGAAATTGCTCATGGTAGAGATCGGCCTATCGGTTAAGTTGTTGTAGAAAAATGCTTAATCCTAGCAAACTTTCACGGGAAATCAAAAATAGCTGGGATAGTTAAGCTTCTGGTTGCCTTGTTTGCGCGCGTTCCGCTGCCCGTCGCCCACGCCATCGGCGCCGCGCTCGGTTGGATGGCGTACTGGCTCGCGCCACGTTACCGGCAGCGCCTGCGTGAGAATCTCGTGGGCAGCGCGATCGCCGCGAATCCCCACGCATTCCGCCAGTTACTCCAGAAAAGCGTGGCGGAATCTGGCAAAACGATACTTGAGCTTCCCTTCGTTTGGTTGCGGTCCACAGCCGATCTGCTTGGCGCAGTACAAGCGGTTGACGGGTGGGACGCGGTTGCCGCCGCTCGCGCCGAACGTAAGGGCATGATCATGTTAACGCCTCATTTGGGCTGTTTCGAATTGATCGGCCGTTATTTAGCCGCGCAGTTTCCGATTACCGTATTGTACAGGCCTCCGAAATTATCGTGGCTCGATCCGATCTTACGCGCTGGCCGGCAGTGGGACCATGCGAAGCTAGCGACGACGGACGTGCGCGGTGTGAGGGCCTTGCTCAAGGCACTCAAACGCGGCGATGCCCTCGGGATTTTGCCGGATCAAGCACCCGGCGCCGGCGAAGGTGTATGGGCGGATTTTTTTCAGCGGCCTGCCTACACCATGACTTTGATTCAGCGCCTGCAGCTCCGCACAGGCGCACCGGTCATCGTCATGTATGCCGAGCGGTTAGAGAAAGATAATGGCTTTAAACTGCATTTTAGAAGGATTTCGAGACCGTTAAGCGCAGATGATCTGATCGCCGCGCGCGAAATCAATGCGGCGATGGAGCAACTCATACGCGAATGCCCAAGCCAATACCTGTGGAGCTACAACCGCTATAAGATTCCCTCTGGCGCGCAGAAACCCGCTTTCCCCAGCGCAACATCGGCGAATGGTTAGCGTGTTTTACGCTGCAATGGGGACCGCAATCGCCCGCGCCAGAAGCCGCACGGATACTGGCCTGCTCGCCAGTATGCCGAGACAACCGCGCCAATATTGTCTTTGCGGGCATCGCTATGGTTAGACACCTATCGGCTCGCGGCGCATGAAGCAGCTCGGCGGGTACCTCGTTTTGGGTTTGGCGTGGTTGTTGCACTTCTTGCCGCTGCCGCTCCTCGCTTGGCTTGCGCAGGGTTTGGGACGCTTACTTTTTTTGATCGGCGCCACTCGCCGCCGCGTCGCGCTGAAGAACCTTAGCTTGTGTTTTCCTGCGTTGTCGCGGGCACAACGCGAACACATCGCCCGAGCCCACTTTCAGGCGTTCGCCCAAGTGATGCTGGAGCAAGGCCTGTTGTGGTGGGCCAGCGATCGGCGTTTTCTACGCATGATTACTTTAACGGGTTGGGAGAACTGGCAAGCGGTGCAAGGGCGACCCGTTATCTTGCTCGCGCCCCATTTTGTCGGGCTGGACTGGGCTGGCGTTCGCCTTACCAAATTAAAGGTGCTGGCGTCGGTCTACAGCCGGCAGAAAAACAAGCTTCTAAATCGCATGTTGTTGAAGGGTCGCAATCGCTTTAACCAATCGGTTCTATTTTCCCGCCAGGACGGGCTGCGCGGTGTTATCAAAGCGCTGCGGCAAGGGATCCCCTTTTATTATTTACCCGATCTCGATTTCGGCCGGCGCAACGCTGTGTTCGTGCCGTTTTTCGGCGTGCCTGCAGCAACGGTGACTGGTCTATCCCGGCTCGCGAAAATCGCCGGCGCAGTGGTATTACCGGTGGTTTCACGCCAACTTGGCCACGGCCGCGGCTATGAAGTGACGATTTATCCCGCCTGGGACAACTTTCCGACCAGCGACGTGACCGCCGACACCCGCCGCATGAACGAGTTTATCGAACAACGAATCCAAGACATGCCCGAACAATATCTCTGGACTCACAAGCGTTTTAAGACCAGGCCGCCCGGTGAGCCGCGGCTTTACGACTAATGTCCCGGCGCAGCCGGAATGTTGGATATAATCACTTGATGTCAAAGGTTTTTGTTCAATAGGTTCGCGTGCGCTTAACGTTCTCAAAAATGCACGGCCTGGGTAATGACTTCGTCGTGCTGAACGGCATCACCCAGGCCATCCAGTTAAGTCCCGAACAAATCCGTTTCATCGCCGATCGTCAGCGCGGCATCGGTTGCGACCAGATCCTCTTAGTCGAGCCGCCGTCGCGGCCCGACGTGGATTTTCGCTATCGCATCTTCAATCGCGACGGCGGCGAAGTGGAACATTGCGGCAACGGAGCGCGCTGTTTTGTTCACTTTGTTCGCGCGGAAGGTCTGACGGACATGACAGAAATTCGCGTCGAAACCAAGAACGGCATCATCGTTGCGCACCTGCAAGACAACGGCGAAGTCACGGTCGATATGGGCGCGCCGCGCTTTGCGCCTGCCGACATTCCGTTTTGCTGCAAGGCACAAGCGCCGCTTTACGACTTGCTGGTGGGCGATGTCGTTGTCAAGATCAATGCACTATCCATGGGCAATCCCCATGCGGTCCAGGTCGTCGAGGACGTCGAGGCCGCGCCGGTGTTGACCCAAGGCCCGTTGATTGAAAATCACGCGGATTTCCCCGCTCGCGTGAATGCGGGCTACATTGAGATCGTCGATCGTGGCAATATCAAACTGCGCGTGTGGGAACGGGGCGCCGGGGAAACCCTCGCCTGCGGCACGGGCGCCTGCGCAGCGGTGGTGGCGGGCATCCAGCGTGGATTGCTGGATCATCGCGTCAGCGTGCAAACCCATGGCGGAAAATTGACCATCGAGTGGCGAGGCGCGGGCGCTGCGGTTATGATGACGGGACCTGCCGCCACCGTATTCAGAGGCGAGATCGAACTGTAAAACTCTAGGGAAGACTATGCTAATCAGCCCCGATCAAGTCGCAAATTATCTCCGCGACAACCCCACATTCTTCGAAGACCACGCGCCAATTTTGGCGGAAATTCAATTGCCCCATCCTCACGGCGGGCGCACCATTTCCATCAGCGAGCGGCAAATTCTGACCCTGCGTGAAAGGAACAAAATCCTCGAAGCCAAACTCACGGAGTTGATTCAATACGGCGAACAGAACGACAAGCTCAGCGAAAAAATCCATCATCTCGCCGTGGCGCTGCTGGGTGAACACCAACTCGAATCCGTGGTCGACATGATTTGCGCCAGCCTTGAGGCGCAGTTTGGCGTACCCCACGTGACCCTCCGGCTGTGGAGTCAACAAGGACGCATTGACGGCCGTCCGGAATTCACCGGCGTGAGCCAAGAGATCAAGGAATTCACTATGGGGATGACCGCGCCCTATTGCGGCCAACACGCGGTATACGAAGTCGATCACTGGTTCGGCGAGGCCGCCGGGCATTTGCGTTCCTTCGCACTCATTCCGCTGAAACGCGATCAGGTGTTCGGCCTGCTGGTGTTGGCCTCGGAAGATGCGGCGCGCTTCTATCCGGAAATGGGAACGCTGTATCTACACCGGCTCTCGGAACTGGCGAGCGTCGCGATTCTGCGTGCCCTGAAAAACACCTAAAAGATGGCGGTAACCCACGATTGGCGCGACGGCTATTTGGCCTATCTGGCCCACGAGCGGCGCCTGTCGGCGCTCACCTGCCGGCATTATGGTCGTGACATCAATGTTCTGTTTAGGCTTGTCAAAGGTAAAGCCCTAGCCAGTTTGCAAGTTCACGACATCCGCCGCTACATCGCGGCGCTGCATGGCAAGGGCCTGGGTGGACGCAGCCTGGCGCGCATGCTCTCGGCGTGGCGCGGCTTCTTCACTTACCTCGCGCGCAACCACGGCCTCGGCAACAATCCTTGCTTGGGATTGCGTCCGCCGAAAAGCGCCAAGTGCTTGCCCCAGGCACTATCGCCCGATGAGGCGGCACGGCTGATGGAGATTGCGACGAACGACGCGCTGGCGGTACGTGATAAAGCCATCCTGGAATTAGCCTATTCCTCAGGTCTGCGTCTGTCGGAAATTACCGGTCTGACGCTGCAATCCGTTAGCCACGCCGAGGGGCAGGTCACCGTCACGGGCAAAGGCGGAAAAACCCGCATCGTGCCGGTCGGCAGGAAGGCCCTGGCGGCGTTGGAGACCTGGTTGCCGCAGCGGGCAACCTTGGCGAAAGAAAACGAGCAGGCTTTGTTTGTGGGCCGCACTGGACGCCGCCTTGGCGCGCGGGCAATTCAACTGCGGTTCAAGACCTGGTCCCTGAAGCAAGGCATGCGCATTAACGTTCATCCCCACGTGCTGCGTCATTCCTTTGCGTCCCACGTGTTGCAGTCTTCCAGCGATTTGCGCGCGGTTCAAGAAATGCTCGGCCACGCCAGCATCGCCTCGACCCAGGTTTATACCCATTTGGATTTTCAGCATCTGGCGAAAGTCTACGACGCCGCCCATCCGCGGGCGAAACGGCGCTAAACAGCCCAGCTAGAAGGCAATGGCCCAAGGCCACCCTGTACCGGTGCGGCTCTCAAGCAATGCACTGCCATGGCGCAGTATCCATGCGGATCCTGGCGTTGGCTTTATTCGCTTTGGGAAGCTACAGGACTAGGAGCCTGTCGGACTTAAAGAATCGCAGCGAAAAAGAGGCTGAGCGAGGACAGATTTTGACGATTTCGCCGGGCAATAGTCGTTCTATTGCC
>JAYTGZ010000410.1:0-2598 GCA_043733025.1 Pseudomonadota bacterium
ACATGACTTTGAGACTGACGGCATCGTCTCGGTGGGCGGCGCTGTTGATGCCACGCATAATTATCTAACGAGTGACAACTGATGGAGGTTCCATGTCGATATCGGTACAAGAACTGGAAAAAACGGTGGCCGAACTAACGGCGCCCGGCAAGGGAATCCTCGCCGCCGACGAGAGTTCCGGCACCATCGAGAAACGCTTCAAGGCGGTGAACGTGGCGTGCACGGACGAGACCCGGCGCGATTACCGGGAACTGTTATTTTCCACACCCGGTCTGGGCGCTTTCATCAGCGGCGTGATCCTGTTCGAGGAGACCCTCGAGCAGAAAAGCGTGGCAGGCGTGGCGCTGCCGCAGTTGCGGACGGCGCAAGGCATGGTGCCCGGCATCAAGGTGGATCGGGGCATGATGCCGCTGCCCGGTTTTCCCGGGGAGAAAGTGACGCAGGGCCTGGACGGTCTGGCACAGCGGCTGAGCGAGTATAAGCAACTGGGCGCGCGCTTCGCCAAGTGGCGCGCGCTGATTGCCATCGGCGCCGACATCCCGACACCGCCGGCGATTGCAGCCAATGCGCATGCTTTGGCGCGCTACGTAGCCATCTGCCAGGAACAGGGCCTGGCGCCGATCGTCGAGCCCGAGGTATTGATGGACGGCGACCACACTCTCGCGACTTGCGCGCGCGTCACCGAAGAGGTGCTAAACGCAGTGTTTCACGCGCTGCACCAGCAACGCGTCGTGCTTGAGTGCATGCTCTTGAAACCCAGCATGGTCGTGCCGGGCAGCGCATGCCCCACGCAAGTCACACCCCAACAGGTGGCGCAGGCTACCCTCTCCTGTCTGCGGCGCACGGTGCCGGCAGCGGTGCCCGGAATCAATTTCCTCTCCGGCGGGCAGAGTGAGGTAGCGGCCACGGCCAACCTCAACGCCATGAATACCAACGCAGAAAGGCAACCGTGGGTCTTGAGCTTTTCCTACGGGCGCGCCCTGCAGGCGCCCGTGCTTAAGGCATGGCGCGGCGAGGCGGCGAACAAGATGATCGCGCAGCAAGCGCTGTATCAGCGGGCGCGCCTGAATAGCGCCGCCCGCCAAGGCAAATACACAGCCGCGATGGAGAACGAATGAAAGCAAGCGTTCTCGCAGGGAAACCCGCACCGGCGGCCATGTTAGTAAACGTCGCCAAACTCGTGACGGCCTACTATACCGACATGCCTGACTTCTCGGTACCGGCGCAGCGCGTCGCGTTCGGCACGTCGGGGCACCGCGGCTCGGCCTTTGAGCGTTCGTTCAACGAATGGCACCTGCTGGCCATCACGCAGGCAATCTGCCAGTATCGCAAAGGTCATGGAATCGGCGGGCCGCTGTTCCTTGGCATCGACACCCATGCGTTGTCTATTCCGGCCTGTGCCAGTGCGCTCGAAGTGCTGGCAGCCAATGGTGTCGACGTGATGCTGGCATTGAGCGACGAATACACGCCGACGCCGGCGGTTTCTCACGCAATACTCACCTACAACCGCGGGCGCACGGCAGGCTTTGCGGATGGCGTAGTCATCACGCCCTCGCACAACCCGCCCGGCGATGGCGGCTTCAAGTACAACCCGCCCAACGGCGGACCAGCCGATGCGAACGTAACCGGTTGGGTCGAAGCCAGGGCCAATGAGTTTCTGAAAAACGGTCTGCAGGGCGTGCAAAGAATGCCTTACGACAAGGCCCTGCGCGCCAGCACCACCCACCGCCACGACTTTCTCAATGCTTACGTGAGCGATCTTAGCAATGTACTTGATATGGATGCGATTCGCGGCGCCAAAATCGGTATGGGTGTGGATCCGCTCGGCGGCGCGGGCGTCCACTACTGGGCCGCGATTGCCGAGCGCTACGGCCTCGACCTCACCGTTGTGAACGAGGAAGTCGATCCGACGTTCCGTTTCATGACGGTTGATTGGGATGGCCAAATTCGCATGGATCCGTCCTCGTCTTACGCCATGCGCAATTTGGTGGACTTAAAGGATCGCTTCGACATCGCCTTCGCGTGCGATACCGACCACGACCGGCATGGGATTGTCACCCGCAGCGCGGGATTGCTCCCGGCAAATCACTATCTCGCCGTCGCCATCCATTACCTGTTTCAGAATCGTCCAAAGTGGGGTGAAGAAGCTGCAGTCGGAAAGACCGTGGTGAGCACCCAGATGATCGATCGCGTGACCGCGAAGCTCGGCCGCAAGCTGTACGAGGTGCCAGTCGGCTTCAAGTGGTACGTTGAAGGCCTGTTCGACGGCTCGCTTGGCTTCGGCGGCGAAGAGAGCGCCGGCGCATCGTTCCTCCGCCTTGACGGATCTGTCTGGACGACGGATAAGGATGGCATTGTCCCGGCCCTGCTGTCCGCGGAAATCACTGCGCGGATGGGCCGCGATCCCGGCGAGATCTACCGCGAGCTTGCGCGCGAGTTCGGCGAGTGCCTCTCCGATCGGGTTGAGGCGCCCGCGACCCCAGAGCAAAAACGAATGCTGTCAGGACTCTCACCGCAGCGAGTGCAAGCCAAGGACCTGGCCGGCGAAAGGATCTTGAGCATACTTAGCCACGCACCCGGCAATGGCGCGCCAATCGG
>JAYTGZ010000411.1:0-2487 GCA_043733025.1 Pseudomonadota bacterium
AGAAGTGCCTCGAAGTAGCCGAGAAATTTCGGCACTCTTTCAGCCAGGAAATGTTTGCTGCGGCGCTTCGCCTCCGGAACTTGCTCGTGATAGTAAAGACTGCTCGCGATGGGATGATGGGTGTGGTGTACCTCGTCGATGAAATCGGCGATGGTCAGTTGTAACTGATGGGCCCACAGACAGCCCGCCTCGGAACTGGGCGCTAAACCGTGACGTGGTCCAAGGTATTGCAAAATGTTAGCCGTCTGCCCGATCAGCAGTTTGCCCGCCTGTAAGAATGGCGGCGCGAACGGAGGACGATTGACGCCCTTGTCCTCCAGCAATCGCATCATCGCTGCTACGCCCATGCCACGGCCGGATTCGCGCGCGACGTCCAAGTAATCGGCGCCGGACGCCTCCAGCGCGAGACGCACAAATTCGCCGCGCCCCTGAATGGAAGGCCAGTAGTACAGTTCGTAACGCATGGAGCGCTCCCTGAGATTGAGAAACGTACAGTGAACCACGAGCACTTCCCCCTTTTGTAAAGGGGGATTGAGGGGGATTTAGTAGCGCACATAATTTCCGATGTCGCATAATCAAAACTGCTAAATCCCTCCTAACCTCCCTTTAGTAGCATAAGTACAAATGCTGCCACTAGAAAAGGGAGGAATCCAGTGCCAAACAAAACAGGCCGCAATCGCGGCCTGTTTCTGTCGCCAAATTTACCCGAACGATCAACCCGCCACGACTTTCGGCTTTTGCGTACTGCGACGCAACGGTGAAGGATTTTTCGCATACGCGTGGTGCGCCGCGACTTCCGCCTGGCCAACTTCGATCGGCATGCCCATGTCAGCCAGCAACGATTCCAATGCCGACAAACACAACAGCACGTTCTCCGGTTTACACGAATAGCCCATCAAACCGAAGCGCCAAATTTTGCCGGCCAGTGGGCCCAGGCCGGCGCCAATTTCCAGGTTGTATTCCGTCAGCAGCGTACGGCGGACGTCCGCTTCGTCGATACCAGCCGGGCAATACACGGCGTTCATCTGCGGCAGACGATAGCCTTCTTTGACCAGATATTTCAGCCCTAGCGCTTCCAAGCCCGCTTTGAGCGCCAAATGATGGCGCATATGCCGCGCCCAAGAATTTTCCAAGCCTTCTTCGCGCAGCACCAGCAAGGCTTCGTGCAGCGCAAACAAACCATTGGTCGGCGCGGTGTGATGGTAAGTCCGCGCGGTTTCGCCCCAGTAACCGAGCAGCAAACTCAAATCCATGAACCAGCTTTGGCCTTTTGCCTTCCGCGATTTGACCTTTTCGATCACGCGCTCGTTAAAGCTAACGGGCGCGAGGCCAGGCGTGCAAGACAAACACTTTTGGCTAGCGGAATACACCGCGTCGATGCCCCATTCGTCGACACGCACCGGCGTTCCCGCCAGCGAAGTCACCGCGTCCATGATCACCAAGCAACCATGCTTGTGGGCGATCTCGGAAATCGTCTTCGCGTCGGATTCACAGCCGGTGGACGTTTCCGCGTGGACGAACGCGACGATTTTGGCATCGGGATTTTTCTTCAGCGCAGCTTCGATCTTATTTGGGTCAACCGGCGCACCCCACTCGTCATCGACGACGACGGCCTTACCACCGGTGCGCTCGACATTCTCAAGCATGCGGCCACCGAACACGCCGTTGCGCGCGACAACCACTTTATCGCCCGGCTCGACCAAATTCACGAAGCACATTTCCATGCCGACGGAACCGGGACCAGACACGGGGAAGGTCAGCATGTTGTTCGTTTGATAGGCATAGCGCAGCAGCGATTTCAATTCTTCCATCATCTCGACGAATGCGGGATCGAGATAGCCGATGGCCGGCACCGACATGGCCGCCAAGACGCGCGGATTGATTTCCGATGGACCTGGACCCATCAACGTACGTTGCGGCGGGTGGAATGAGGATATCTTCTTGCTTGGTTGGAATTTATTTTGCATGGAGGCGCTCGGCAGCGGTAAAAGCGAGATTATAGCAAAACGCCGCTGGCCTAACATTCGAGCGAATGGTTGAATGACGAGGGATCAATCGTATTTTTGCGTGGTCTGCCACCAGCCAATAGGAATGCGGTTCTTCTGGTGTGGTAGCCTGAAAGGCAAGCTGGGAGCGGCTCGTGGCGATGCCGCGGCGAAGCCGAACAATCCATGCAACCCGCGTCGCATCAAGGGCTACGGGGCGTCGCTGCTTTGCTGGTGCGTGCCGTTCTCGGTTACATCAACTTGAACTTTTCGCGGTTTCAGGGCACACCGTTCTTCTGATGTACCATTTTCGTGCGCTAGGTTCGACGTTGCATTTGTCTACGTAAATATCCCCGCTGCTAAATCTCTGAATATACGAGGCACGGCCTCAAATCATCGCACTCAGTACATTCCAATCGAGGTATGAGTCTGAGCGGGAGGTTTAGGATTGAGAGGTTGTGAATTATTTGAATGAATCAAGCTCGAGGTATTTCGGGTAGTA
>JAYTGZ010000412.1:0-1536 GCA_043733025.1 Pseudomonadota bacterium
TACTACCCGAAATACCTCGAGCTTGATTCATTCAAATAATTCACAACCTCTCAATCCTAAACCTCCCGCTCAGACTCATACCTCGATTGGAATGTACTATATCAACAGCTTGCTGCTGACACTCAGGATGTATGCCGATCCCACACTACACTAGCGGGAAATCGCGCCGTCCGGGCTTAGAAAGGAACTGCCGAATCTGATCTCTCGCGCTCACAATGGCCTGGAAGCCAATGCTGATGCGGCTTTTCAAGCCTACCTTGCCAGGAAGCAAGCAGGGTGCGGCTTGCGGCAACCGCGAGAAAGGTGGCCGCCGCCGTAAGCGGCGCGAAAAATCCATACAAGCGATGCGCGTGCGCTGCATGCAGCATGAAAAACTCCGGGGGACGCAGCGAGCGCCACATGGGAACAAGCACCACTGCCTCTGTCAGCAACGCGCCAACGAAGAGACCAAGGCCCCCCGCGGAAAGAAACAGCACCATTTCGATCATCAGGTTCATAGGCTACTTTAAAAATTTAAATGAGTTCGCTGCCGTTACGAAGCAGCGTTGACCGCACCGCCCTGAAGGTCACGCGTGTACTTGCGCCACGCCACAAACCCCAACGCCATGTATGCCGCCATCCCCAACGCCATCGCCAGCGGTGAGTGGTAGAGCAGTGGCACGACGAGGGCTGCCGATAAGGTGCTGATGAGGGTTTGGATGAATGCTTGGGCGGACGAGACTAGTCCGCGCATGGTCGGGAAAAGATCGAGTGCGAGCAGCGTGATGGTCGGCATTGCCAGCGCCATGCCGAAGTTGTAAACCATGATGGGGATCACGCTCCACGGCAAACCGGGTTCGACGAAGAGGCACACCAAAATGTTGAGCGCGGTCGCGGCGAACATGACTTTGTAAGCGAGGGAAACGGTCTGCGCCGGTGTGCGCTTACCCGCTACGCGGCGCGAGGTGTAGGAGCCGAGCACCATGCCCGTGACCGTCGGTACGA
Source organism: Pseudomonadota bacterium (assembly GCA_043733025.1). Taxonomy (GTDB): domain Bacteria; phylum Pseudomonadota; class Gammaproteobacteria; order Burkholderiales; family JALYOK01; genus JALYOK01. The sequence continues at coordinate 985 of JAYTGZ010000412.1, forward strand.
ATAGCCAGGCGAAGCCTTGGTTGCTGACCTTCAAATGTTGCAGCAAGAAAACCGGCGCCGCCAACACATAGAGAAAAAATCCGGCGAAGTTGCAGCCCGCGGTGAGTGCCAAGGGCAGCATGGCTTTGTGCGCGAACACGCGTAGAAAATTACCGAATACTTTTGCCGGGAGCAACGACTGACGCTTGGCGGGATCGAGGGATTCCGGTAAGTAGCGCCACACGAGGCCCATCAGCACGACGGCGAATAGCGCCAAGAACCAAAAGGTAGCGTGCCAGTTGAACAGGCCCAGCAACCAGCCGCCGATGATGGGCGCGATTGCGGGCGCGATGCCGAAAATCATCTGCACTTGCGCCATCAACCGTTGCGCGGCCGCGCCTTCGAACAAATCGCGGATCATGGCGCGGCCGACCACCATGCCGGCGCCTGCGGCCAGGCCCTGGATGCCGCGGAACAGAAGCAATACTTCGATCGACGGCGCCAGGGCGCAGCCGATCGACGCCATAGTGTAGATCGCGAGTCCGATCAGCACGGTGCTGCGCCGGCCGATGG
>JAYTGZ010000413.1:0-2381 GCA_043733025.1 Pseudomonadota bacterium
AACCACGGAGAATGTGGTGACGGAGAACGGCAAGGTGATGGTCAAGGGCGACGCGGCAAGATTCGTCGCCTATGCCGATCTTCTCGGCGACGGCTTCAAGATGAAGGTCGATCCCAAGGTCGTCACCAAGGATCCGAGCCTGTTCAAGATCGTCGGCAAATCCATTCCCCGTGTCGATATTCCGGCCAAGGTGACGGGTGAATTTAGCTATGTTCATGATTTTCGTTTGCCCGGCATGTTGCACGCCCGAGTGATTCGTCCCGAGGCGTTCGGCGCCCGGGTGGAAGCCGTTGACGATGGCGACGCACGCAAGATCAACGGCTTCGTTCAAGTAGTGCGAAAGGATAATTTCCTCGCCGTGGTGGCAAGCAACGAATGGGCGGCGATCAAAGCCGCTCGCGCGTTGAAGGTCACCTGGTCGGCGGGAACGGGCTTGCCGGATTCGAGTCAAGTCATGTCCGACTGGCGCAAAGGCCGCCCAGGCAAATCGGAAGTTTCGCAGCGCGCCGGTGACGTGGCGCCGGCCCTAGCCACCAGCACGAAGCGAGTGAAAGCGAGCTACGATTTCGCGATTCAGACCCACGCCTCCATCGGGCCCTCCTGCGCTGTCGCGGAGTACAAGGATGGCAAGCTTACCTTATGGTCGGCATCGCAAGCGACCCACTCGATGCAATCGGAAGTGGCCGCCATCACTGGCGTTGCGAAGGAAAATATCCGCCTGCTCTATGTCGATGGCTCCGGCTGCTATGGCCGCAACGGCCATGAAGATGCGACCGCGGATGCGGCGCTGATCTCGGTGCTGATCGGCAAGCCGGTGCGCGTGCAGTGGACGCGCGAAGACGAGACCGCGCGCTCGCCGAAGAGCCCGCCGACGGTGATCGATCTGGAAGCGGGGATAGACGAAAAAGGCAACGTGGCCGCCTGGGCAAGCGATTTTTATATCGGCCTCAATCACATCGTGCCCTTCAAGCAGTTGGATTTCCCATTGTTGGCGGGCACCGACGTGGGTCTGCAACGTCCCGGCAATTTCATCGGCTTCGTTTGGATGAACGCGACGCAACCCTACGCGTTTCCAAACACGTTAGTGAAAACCCATCACTTGAAGGAGATCCCATTCCGCTCGTCCCATTTACGCAGTCCCGGCCGCGTGGAGAATAACTTCGCCAACGAATCCTTCGCCGATGAATTGGCGGCGCAAGTCGAGATGGATGCCGCCGAGTTTCGCTTGAAGCATCTCGCCGATCCACGCGCCATCGCCGTAATTAAGGCGGCGATGCAACGTGCGAATTGGCAATCCCGCCCGGGTCCGAACCCGAACGCGAATGACGGTAAGATCGCAACAGGCCGAGGCATCGCCTACGTCCGCTACAACGACAAAATCACCTATGTCGCCGCCGTGGCGGAAGTGGAAGTGAATCGCCAAACCGGCGACATCCGCGTCACGCGCATTTGCATGGGCCACGATTGCGGCCAGATGATCAACCCCAACGGCGTCGCCAACCAAGTGGAAGGCGGCGTCATTCAAACCGTCAGCCGGGTGTTGATGGAGGAAGTGAAATACGATCGGGTGAAAGTCACCAGCGTCGATTGGGCGAGCTATCCCATCATCCGCTTCCCGGATGTGCCGCGCGTGGAAGTCGATCTCATCGATCAACCCAAAGAAGCCCCGTGGGGATGCGGTGAACCGGCGGTGGTGCCGATACCCGCGGCGATCGGCAATGCCGTGTTCGATGCGATCGGGGTTCGCTTGCGCTCGGTGCCGTTCACCCCGGAGAAAGTGAAGCTCGCAATGGCCGAAACAAAGTAAAACGACATGTCATTCTGAGGAGCTAAGCGACGAAGAATCTGCTTTTACGCGCGGTTAAAAAGCAGGTCCTTCACTTCGTTCAGGATGACATCGTGGGAGGAATGTGCTGCCAGCAGCCGCTTCCCGCTTGGCTTCTGGCAATGCATGCCTGAAACGCCGCACCGGTACGGGGTAGCCCTAGGAGCCTGTCGGACTTAAAGGAAATCGGCTGCAAAAGTGGCTGAGCAGTCCATATTTCGCCGCTTTCTTGGGCAATAGAACGACTATTGCCCGGCGAAATCGTCAAAATCTGTCCGCGCTCAGCCTCTTTTTCGCTGCGATTCTTTAAGTCCGACAGGCTCCTAGGCTAGCCACTGGCCTCGGGCCATTGCCTCGTGGCGCGGCCATCGACACCCGTTAATCGACGGTCGCGCCCGAGTCTTTCACGATCTTGGCCCACTTCGACATCTCGGCCTTCAGCATCGCGGTAAGTTGCTCCGGATTATTCACGAATGGCTCGGCGCCTTGTAGGGCGAGCTTGTCGATTAGGTCTTTGCTCTTCATCGCGGCGACCACGGCGCCGTGTAATTGCGTC
>JAYTGZ010000414.1:0-11711 GCA_043733025.1 Pseudomonadota bacterium
AAGGTCGAGCCCCAAGAACCGCCGAATACCAGCCAACGTTCGATCTGCAGCATTTCCCTCAAGCGTTCGATATCCTGGACCAGCAGGGGCGTAGTGTTATCGATGATCTCGCCTAGGGGCTTGGATCGCCCCGCCCCGCGCTGATCGAAAATGATGATGCGGTAAAACGCGGGATCGAAAAAACGCCGATGCTGCGGTGTCGCGCCGGCGCCGGGACCGCCGTGAAGAAAGACCACCGGCACCCCGTCGGCATTACCCGATTCTTCCCAGTACATCTTGTGGCGCTCGTCCAGCGCCAGATAATCCGCGCGATGAACCTCGATTTCAGGATAAAAATCAATTGAATGGGGTGTTGTATTCATATCATTCACGAATTTGATACCGCGGTAAATTCTGTAACGCTATTGTCACCGGGCATGTTACCCACTATATTTCGGTATATGAAATACACTTCTGGATAGGATTAGACTCCATGCTATACCATTTGCACGAAGCGCAGCACGCCTCCCTCACGCCGTTGCGCCTGTGGGCTCAGGTCACCGCGGAATTCTACGGTAACCCGTTCAGCGTTCTCAGCCACAACCCGGTGGCGCGGATCATGACCGCCGGCGCCGACGTCGTTCTGCGCATGACGCAGCGCTATAGCAAACCGGAATTCGGTTTGAACGAGACCGTGATCCGAACCGAAACGGTCGACGTCAGCGAAGAAGTCGTGCTCGAAAAGCCCTTCTGCCAGTTGCTGAACTTCAAACGCCACAATAAGCGCAAAGATCCAAAGGTTCTGATGGTCGCGCCCTTGTCCGGACATTACGCAACCCTGCTGCGCGACACGGTAAGAACCTTCCTCCCCGATCAAGACGTTTATATCACCAACTGGAAAGACGCCCGCGCCGTGCCCATCACTGATGGTCCGTTCCATTTCGATGACTACGTTGCCTATGTTCAGGAATTCATCCGCTTCCTCGGTCCCGACATCCATGTGGTTTCGGTATGTCAGCCGACGGTGCCGGTCTTGGCGGCAATATCGCTAATGGCGCAACACGGCGAGAAGACGCCGGCGACGATGCTGATGATGGGTGGCCCGATTGACACCCGCCGCAGCCCAACGGTGGTGAATAATTTCGCGCTGAAACATCCGATCGCTTGGTTTGAAAACCGGCTCATCAGCCGCGTACCGGCGAAGTATCCCGGTTTTGGCCGCAACGTCTATCCGGGTTTTCTGCAACTGGCGGGGTTCGTCTCCATGAACCCAGATCGCCACATCGATTCCCACAAGGATTATTTTTATCACTTGGTGAAGGGTGACGGCGAGAACGCTGAGGCCCATCGCAAGTTCTACGACGAATACAACGCCGTGATGGACCTGCCGGCGGAATATTATCTGGATACCATCCAGGCCGTGTTCCAGGAACACCATCTGCCCAAGGGCAATATGATGATAGCCGGCGAGCGCGTTGATCCCAGCGCAATCACGACCACGGCGCTGTTCTCCATCGAAGGCGAAATCGACGATATTTCCGGCAACGGCCAGACGGAGGCCGCCCATGGGCTCTGCACGGGCATCCCCGCGGCACGGCACAAACACCTGCTGGCAAAGGATATCGGCCATTACGGTATTTTCAGCGGCCGCAAGTTCCGCGAGAATATTTATCCCGAGATGCGCGCATTTATCCGCAAATACTCTTGATCAATAGTGGTTCCACGCTAGGAGGTTAAGATGACAGACTCCCCATCGCCCCAGGCAATGTTTGAGATGTTCCAGAAAATGGCGAACCCGTTTGCCTTTCCGCTGCAAAATTTTCTCATGCCCAGTTTATCCCTCGAAGAAGTCGAAAAGAAGATTTCCGAGTTGAAGTCGGTGCAGGCTTGGCTACAGACCAGCCTGGGCGTACTAGAACTCAGCATTAAATCCCTGGAGTATCAAAGGGCATTGCTGTCGCCCAGTTCGCCCGGGCAGGAAAAAACGTTACCGACTGAAAATCCGTTTCTCGATCCAAAAAACTGGCCATGGAATTTCCTCAAGGCCGACGAATCGACTCCCTCGGAAGCCGCCACCACGCCGCCCAACAAAAAAACTTCTCCCAAGTAATTCCTTTTCTACTACTTTCGGCCTACTACTTTTGGCCGATGCGTTTTAGGCCATTTGGCGTATTTTCATCGCCACGCCATCAGCGAATAATGGCACTGCGGACTACACCAGCAAGTTCTCGCTAGTGTTCACTGCCTCCTCCTTCGCCCCGCCACATGCGGGGCTTTTTCTTTTTTAGTCGCGCACCGCTATAATCTTAGTCGAATCTCCAGGCGGGAATTTTACGACCGGCTACATCGGCGGTTCGGTCGCGTCGGCGTTGGTCGCGCGAGGCCAGAGATTAACCCACCGACATTTTCAACTCAACAAGGAACGTAACCATGGACCCGGTCATCGCGCAAAAATCTCCCTACAGCAAAGACCTCAAGGCCGGCGACTACTGGTGGTGTGCATGCGGCCAATCTAACAACCAACCGTTCTGCGATGGCTCCCACAAGGGCAGCGAATTCACACCCGCGAAGTTCACTCTGATGGAAGACAAACAAGTTTGGCTGTGCGGTTGTAAACACACTGGGACGAAACCGTTTTGCGACGGGACGCACAAAAAGCTGGCCTAGCGAATTTCGATTCCTCAAATTAATACTGTCATTCCCGCGAACGCGGAAATCCATGGTCTCCCAAGAAAATAGATCCTCGCGTTCGCGGGGATGACAGCTAGTATTGTTCATTGTTGCAAATCCGCTTTTAGGCTAAAATCCGTTTTTCAAGTCAGCCGATTTTCCCATGACTAAGTTTGTCTTCGTGACCGGTGGTGTGGTCTCCTCGCTTGGGAAAGGCATCGCTGCGGCAAGCCTCGGCGCCATTCTAGAATCCCGCAATATCAATGTGACGTTGCTGAAGCTCGATCCGTACATCAACGTCGATCCCGGCACCATGAGCCCGTTCCAGCATGGCGAAGTGTTCGTCACCGACGATGGCGCGGAGACCGATCTGGACTTGGGCCACTACGAGCGCTTCGTGAACCTGCGCACCGGTAAGCGCAACAATTTCACCACCGGCCAAATCTACGAAAGCGTCATCAAGAAAGAACGGCGCGGCGATTATCTCGGCGGCACGGTGCAGGTCATTCCGCACATCACCGACGAAATTAAGCTTCACATCAAGGAAGGCGCCCAGGGCTTTGACGTGGCGATCGTCGAAATCGGCGGCACCGTGGGCGACATCGAATCGCTGCCGTTCCTCGAGGCAATCCGCCAGATGGGCATCGAAGACGGCCGCGGCAATACCTGCTACATACATCTCACGTTGGTGCCTTATCTTGCCGCGGCGGGCGAGATCAAGACCAAGCCGACGCAACACTCCGTGAAGGAGTTGCGTGAGATCGGCATTCAGCCGGACATCTTGGTGTGCCGCTCCGACCGCCCCATCCCAGAGGACGAGCGACGCAAGATCGCGCTGTTCACCAATGTCGCCAAAGAAGCGGTGATTTCCGCCCACGATGTCGATAGCATCTACAAGATTCCCGTGATGCTGCACGAACAAATGATCGACGAAATCGTCTGCCACAAGCTCGGCATCCTCGCTCGCGCCGCGGACTTAAGCGCGTGGCGCAAGCTGACGGAGGCGCAGGAACATCCGCTGCACCAAGTCAACATCGCGCTAGTCGGCAAATATGTTGACCTGACGGAATCCTACAAGTCCCTGTCGGAAGCCTTGATCCATGCCGGCATTCATACTCGCTCCAAAGTCAATATTCACTATGTGGATTCGGAAAGCATCGAGTCCAATGGCATCAATTGTTTGCTGGGCATGGAGGCGATCCTGGTGCCGGGTGGATTCGGCAAGCGCGGTACGGAAGGCAAGATCGCCGCCGTGAAGTACGCTCGCGAGAATAACATTCCCTACCTCGGCATCTGCCTGGGCATGCAACTCGCGGTGATCGAGTTTGCGCGCAATGTGGTGGGGCTTGAAACGGCAAACTCCACGGAGTTCGATCCCGATACCAAGCATCCGGTTATCGCCCTCATCACTGAATGGCAAACTCATGACGGCAAGATCGAGCGGCGCGATGAAAATTCCAATCTCGGCGGCACCATGCGCCTGGGCGCGCAGCCCTGCGACGTGAAGCGCGACACGCTGGCCCATCGCATCTATGGCAAGGACGTGGTCGCCGAGCGCCATCGCCATCGTTATGAAGTCAACAATCACTACATCGACCGCTTGGAAAAATCCGGTATGGTAATCAGCGCCCGCACCCAGTCCGAAAGCCTGACGGAAATGGCGGAATTGCCCGGCCATCCGTGGTTCTTCGGCTGTCAGTTCCATCCGGAGTTCACCTCGACGCCCCGCGGCGGCCATCCCTTGTTCACCTCCTTCATCCGCGCGGCTCTGGAGCAAGCGGCGTTGCGGGTGCCGGGCGCCAACGCGCCGGTCTGTACCGGCGCGCAGTTAAGCACCGTGAATTGATGCGTCTGTGCGGATTCGAGGTCGGGCTCCATCATCCGCTATTTCTTATTGCGGGTCCTTGTGTCGTCGAATCGCGCCAACTGGCGCTGGATACCGCCGGACAGTTGAAAGAGATCGCCGAATCGCTCGGCATTCCGTTCATCTATAAATCGTCCTTCGACAAGGCCAATCGCAGTTCGGGCACATCCTATCGCGGCCCCGGTATCGACGCGGGACTGAAAATTCTTGGCGAAGTGAAAGCGCAGATCGGCGTGCCGGTGTTGACCGACATACACGAAGTCGATGAGATCGCCACTGTTGCCGCCGTGGTCGACGTGTTGCAAACGCCCGCGTTCCTCTGCCGTCAGACGGATTTCATCCACGCCGCCGCCTCCGCCGGAAAACCGGTGAACATCAAAAAGGGCCAGTTCCTCGCGCCCGGCGACATGAAAAACGTCGTCGATAAAGCCCGCGAGGCCAGCGGCCAAGACAACATCATGGTGTGCGAACGCGGTGTGAGTTTTGGCTACAACAATCTGGTTTCCGACATGCGTTCCCTCGCCATCATGCGCGACACCGGCTGCCCCGTGGTGTTCGATGCAACCCACTCGGTGCAATTACCGGGCGGACAAGGCACCAAGAGCGGCGGGCAGCGCGAGTTCGTGCCGGTGTTAGCGCGAGCCGCGGTCGCGGTGGGCATTGCAGGGCTCTTCATGGAGACCCACCCCGATCCCGAGAAAGCCTTGTCCGATGGCCCCAATGCCTGGCCACTACCGAAGATAAAGGAGTTACTCGTCACACTGCAGGCGATCGACCGGTTGATTAAGCAACAGGGTTTCGCTGAGAACAGTTTATTCAATAAGGAAAATACATGACTGCAATCGTTGAAGTAATGGCTCGGGAAATTCTCGATTCCCGCGGCAATCCCACCGTCGAAGCGGACGTGCTGCTGGAGTCCGGCATCATCGGCCGCGCCGCGGTGCCTTCCGGCGCGTCCACCGGCACGCGCGAAGCCGTGGAACTGCGCGACGGCGATATGCAGCGCTATCTTGGCAAGGGCGTGTTAAGAGCGGTTGAAAACGTCAACACGGAAATTTGCGAAGCCATTATCGGGCTGGATGCTTCAGATCAGACCTTCATCGACAAAACGCTGATCGACCTTGACGGCACGGAAAATAAATCGCGCCTCGGCGCCAATGCGCTGCTGGCCGTGTCGATGGCCGTGGCAAAAGCGGCGGCGGAAGAATCCGGCCTGCCGCTCTATCGTTATCTCGGCGGCGCGGGCGGCATGCAATTACCCGTGCCCTTGATGAACGTGATCAATGGCGGCGCCCACGCCAACAATAGCCTGGATCTGCAAGAGTTCATGGTGATTCCGCACGGTTTTCAGACCTTCCGCGAGGCGCTGCGTTGTGGCGCCGAAATTTTTCATGCGCTGAAGAAACTCATCGACGCGAAGGGCATGTCGACCACGGTGGGCGACGAAGGCGGCTTCGCGCCGAATTTGCCGAATAACGAATCGGCGCTACAGTTGATCATGGAAGCGATCGGCGCCGCCGGCTATCAGGCGGGCGAGCAGGTCTCCATCGGCTTGGACTGCGCCAGCTCGGAATTTTTCAAAGACGGAAAATACGACATCGCATCGGAAAATCGCAAGCTCGGCGCCAGCGAATTCACCGACATGCTCGCGTCCTGGGTGGCGAAATATCCCATCATCAGCATCGAAGATGGCATGGCTGAAGGCGATTGGGCGGGCTGGAAAATCCACACGGACAAACTCGGCAAAAAGGTTCAGTTGGTCGGCGACGATTTGTTCGTCACCAACACCAAGATCCTGCGCGAAGGCATCAGCCAAGGTATTGCCAATTCTATTCTGATCAAGGTCAACCAGATCGGCACACTGACGGAAACACTCGCCGCGATCGAAATGGCGAAACGCGCCGGCTATACCTCGGTGATTTCCCATCGCTCCGGCGAAACGGAAGACACGACCATCGCCGACATCGCGGTGGCGACCAACGCGGGCCAGATCAAGACCGGTTCGCTTTCCCGCTCTGACCGCATCGCCAAATACAATCAACTGCTGCGCATCGAGGAAGAGCTGGGTGAAACGGCGAGCTACCCCGGCCGCGCTGCGTTCTACCAGGTCAAATAGCCACCATGCGCTGGCTCACCCTCGGGCTAGCCGCCTTGCTGATCCTAATTCAGTACCCACTTTGGATCGGGAAAGGCGGCTGGTTTAGAGTCGCGCAGTTGGAGCAACAAGTCAAAATACAGAGAGAAACCGGCGCCAGGCTCAGAGTGCGCAACGACGCGATGGGCGCCGAAGTGACGGACCTCAAAACTGGCACGGAAGCAATCGAGGAGCGCGCCCGTGCGGAACTGGGCATGGTCAAATCCGACGAGATTTTCGTGCAAGTGATCGACGTTCCCAAACCCGCGTTCCAGCCGGCGAATCGAATCGCCGCTCAGGAACGCGCAATGCCTTAGGGGGTTTTGAAAAACGTAGCGAGGATGCCCGTATGCGAGGCGCACGGCGTGCAGGAACCGGAATGTATCCAGGGGTACATGAGGATTCCGAGCACCGCGCAACGACGTGGCCCTGGCCCTAGGCCAGCCCCCAGACTGGCGCCGCAGTAGTTTTCAACAAACCCTTAGTCTTTGTAGTTCTCGTAGAACACATAGTTCGTCGAATAATCGCTGATTTCGAAGTAGACCTTCTTCTCGCCCGAGTCCACGACGAAATTCTTGTTCTCATCGACATATCCATAGCCAAAGCGGTAGGAACGAGCGCCGCCGTCGGAAGTGCCGGTCGCCGTGGTCATCTTATCGATCTTAATAAACCGCATGGCCAGTTTGTCGCCAGCATAGATGTCGAGCACGCCGTTAGTGCCGGTCCAGTTTTGAATGCCGCGGGAAAACTGGTTTTGTTGTTCTTGCGTGCAGGCGGATAACATTCCGAGGGCGCCGCTCAACAGCAAAATAGATGAATACACTCGCTTCATGAAATCTCCTCTTCTCGATAAATAAATCGCGCAAACTCGACCTCTGCCCATCGGTTTTGCAGCTCTCATCATACTTTGTTAAGCTAACTTAGGCACCGTATAACCTTCAGCGATCATGAAACTCCAACCGCACATCCGCATCCGCATTCCGCTAGGCGACGACTATGCCATCGGACCCGGCAAAGCGGATTTACTCGAAGCCATACAGCGAACCGGGTCGATCTCGGCGGCGGGACGCGAGTTGAAAATGTCCTACCGCCGCGCGTGGCTGTTGGTCGATACGATGAATCGCTGTTTCCAACAACCGCTGGTTGAAACCGCCACGGGCGGCGCGAGCGGCGGCGGCGCCCGCGTTACCGTGCTCGGCTCCGACGTGCTGAAACGCTATCGCAGAATCGAGAAAAAAGCATCCGCCTCGATACGCGAAGACTTGGATGCCCTCAGCCGGTTCTTGGCGACGCGGCCTCAGGATTGATGCGGATTTCCGCTGACCTCGCGTAACAGCAACGCCAACGCCCGCTTCTCTCGCGCCGCCGAGATGAGTTTTTTGCGCGCACGGCAGTGGCGCTTTAACGCGGAATAAAACTCACGATCCGTTTCCGCGCGGTGCAAAAGCTTGGCGAGCGCGCGTTCGTCACCGACCGGATAGTAGCCCGGATAGCCTTTGCCCAGCATGCCGATGTTACCTGACATTTTCGAGGCGATCACCGCCACGCCCGCCATCAGCGCTTCCGACACCACGTTGGCGCCACCTTCCATGCGCGAGCTAATCACCATAACGCGGCTGCGAGCAAGATATCGCCGCGCCTTCCAATGGGGCACCTCGCCGAGCCAATGGTAGCGCGGTTCCTGAGCCAGGATGGCCTGAGCAGCGCGGGTAATCTCGCTATCCAGGGAGCGCCCTAACTGAGTGATGCGAATCTTGGAACTTGGCGGCAAGTGCTTGAGCGCAAGTGCCGCACGCAGCGGATCTTTCTCTTCGCGCAGATGGCCGATGACCGCGACCTCGAAACAGGTTTTCAGAGGCGTGCGCGGCGAGATCGGCTCGGCCGATTGATAGACCACACGGGTTTTTGCGGCGCGCCTCGGCGTGAGTTCCTTGAGTCCCATCTCTTGCAACACGATCATGCGGGTGGCGAGGCGCATCGATTGTTGCGCATCGGCGTCGACGCGAATATCGCGATAAAGATCAGTGCCGGTGAGTGCAACAATCAGCGGCCGATCGGGATCGGCCATGGCGAATCGCTTAATGGAATCGTGACTGCGGCGCGCGTGTAGCGCAAGCATCACGTCGACAGGCTCGCCATCCCACGATGTGGCGACGCACACGCGGTGGCCGAGCGAGCGCAGCATTGCCGCCCAGCGGGTGCTGGTGTGGCTATTGCCGTTTCGAGCCCGTTGCGCAGCCGGTGTGATCAAGGCGATTTTCATAGTTACAAGATTCAAGCTACACTCGTGAGCGTACCTCAAATCCGCCTAAACTGAAATGAACGCACCACAGGATTTTACGCAGCCGCCACTAGCCGATTGGCTGCTCGACACGCGCCACCGCTCGCTCGCGCTCTACGCCGATCTGGATGGTGCGCAATTGCTCGGCCCGCGCCTCACCATCGTCAACCCGCCGCTGTGGGAAATCGGCCATCTCGGCTGGTTTCAGGAGTATTGGTGTTTGCGTTATCGGGGCGAGAATCAAGCGCCGCTGCCCTCACTCTTGACTAATGCCGACCTGCTGTACAACTCCACGACCGCCGCCCACGAGATCCGCTGGGAACTGCCGCTGCCCGGCATCGACGAAACCCAGCTTTATCTCGAGAACGTAATCGAAGGCGTGTTGGAACGATTGGAAAAGGAACCCGACAATCCGTCATTAAGATACTTCGCACAGCTCGCCGTGTTCCACGAAGACATGCATGGCGAAGCGTTTTTCTCCACGCGGCAGACTTTGAGCTACCCAAGACCCAGGCTGGCGGGGTGGCCTAGGGCCAGAGCCAATGGCCCGAGGCCAGTGGCTAGCCTAGGGCTACCCCGCATACATACGGCTTCCGGCGATGCCTTGCGCGGCGACGCAGACATCCACGGTGGGAAATTTCTGCTCGGTGCGAAGCAAGATGATCGCAGCTTCGTGTTTGACAACGAGAAATGGGCGCACGCAATCGACGTGCCCAGCTTCCGCATGGCGAAGACCGCCGTCAGCAACGCCGAGTATCTTGAGTTCGTCATGGCGGACGGTTACACGCGACGCGATTTGTGGTGCGACGCCGGATGGGCATGGCACGAGCGGGTGCACGCGCCGCATCCCGGTTATTGGCAACAGCGCGACGGCGTTTGGTGCGTGCGCGAGTTCGATGACTGGGTGCCGTTGAGCGAACGCAAAGACGCAGCGATTATTTTCGTGAATTGGTACGAAGCCGATGCCTATTGCCGGTTCGCCAAGCGCCGCTTGCCGACCGAAGCCGAATGGGAACTCGCGGCGGGCGGTTTTGAAAAGCGCCACTATCCATGGAGCGAAGACACGACCGGCCTAGAAGCCGCCACCAGAGCCAATCTTGACGGCATCGTGCCTGGGACCGGCTCTGTGAGCGCGTTTCCGGCCGGTGATACGCCAGAAGGCGTGCGCCAACTGTGGGGCAATGTGTGGGAGTGGACGGCGGATTGGTTCGCCCCCTACCCCGGCTTCGTGCGCGATCCCTACGAGGAATATTCCGAGCCGTGGTTTGGCGATCACAAAGTCTTGCGCGGCGGCTGCTTCGCCACACCCGCTCGTTTGCTGCGAAACACCTGGCGCAATTTTTACACCCCCGATCGCCGCGATGTATTCGCCGGTTTTCGCACCTGCGCGTTGGATTGATGAAGTCGATTACTTCGCGGGACAATCCGATTTATAAGCAGTTGCTGAAACTCGCGCAATCGTCGCGGGAACGCAAGAAGACGCAGCAGACGTTGATCGAGGGCATACATCTTGTGCAAACCTATCAGCAAGCGATGGGATTGCCGAAGGCGCTTGTGGTCAGCGCGAGCGGCGCGCAGAACATCGAGATCGAAGCATTGGTTGCTCGCTGTCAGCCGCTGGTAGCGGCGATTCTGTCCGATGCGCTATTCCACGAACTTTCCACGCTCGAGACGCCAGCCGGCATCATCGGGCTGGTCGCAACACCTGCGCCCGCATTGGTTCCCGCGCGCATGGATTGTTGCGTCGTACTGGAAGATATACAGGATCCCGGCAACCTGGGATCGGTTCTGCGCAGCGCCGCCGCGGCCGGCGTGAAACACGTCGTACTCTCGAAAGGCTGCGTTTTCGCCTGGTCGCCGCGAGTGATCCGCGCGGCCATGGGCGCCCACTTTCTCCTCACGATTTACGAGCAACAGGATTTGGTCAGCGTGCTCGGAAATTTCAAGGGAAGGAAACTCGCTACCGCCTTACGTTCGAGGACAACGCTGTACGAGGTGGATCTGAAAGGTCCGCTTGCTCTGATGATCGGGAACGAAGGCGCGGGATTGTCGCCTGCGTTGTCCGCGCTGGCGGATGCTACGGTGACGATTCCCATGCCGGGAAAAATGGAATCGCTGAACGCCGCGGCGGCGGCTGCGATTTGTTTGTTCGAGCGAGTGCGGCAACTCAAATCCCTTTGACGTTGCGGCACTACAAGATGCGAGGGCGCCGATTCTTCCCTATTGTCATTCCTGCGGCCTTTAGCCTCCGTTTTCACGGAGGCTAAAGGCCGCGGGAATGACAAGATTTGGGCTCAGACGGCCGGCCACCGCAATAGTTTTTCACTCCCCTAAAACACCCTACGCACTAAATGCGCCTGATGCAGTATTGTGATGGAAATCTCCTCGATCGATTTATCGGTCGAGTTGATTATCGGGATGCCGGTGGAACGCATCAGCGCCTCGGCGGCCAATACTTCGAAGCGGCAGTTTTCCAACGCCGCGTATTTGCTGCCGGGCCGGCGTTCTTCGCGGATGCGGCGCAAGCGCTCCGGCAAGATCGTCAGCCCGAACAACTTGCGCTTGAATTGTTGCAATACCGGCGGTAACTTCATATGTCCGAGATCCTCCGGTAACAGCGGATAGTTCGCCGCCTTGATGCCGAACTGCATGGCCATATAGAGCGACGTCGGTGTCTTGCCGCTGCGCGAGACGCCAACCAAGATCACTTCCGCATCGCTAAGATTCTTCGCCGTGCTGCCGTCATCGTGGCTCAAGGTGTAGTTCACCGCCTCCATGCGCGC
>JAYTGZ010000415.1:0-15311 GCA_043733025.1 Pseudomonadota bacterium
CCGAGGTGCGGTTGCCACGCGCCGGCGATGGCCGGCCAGAAGAAGCTCTGTTCGTCTTCGCTCAGCAAACTGACGCCTGCCGAGTCGGCCTTGAGGACCTCCATTATCTTCTCGGCCAGCGTCTGAAGAATGGAGCGCGGCGAGTCGGCCAGCGCCTGAGCCAGCGCCACCAACGCGCGGTTTTCAGACTCGTAATCCGGCGGGCGGGCCGGACGCTGTTGCAATTCCTCGGTGCACAGGACCGCTTCCAGCGGCACAAGGCCTTCGCTGGAAAGCGCGGTAGGAGACTCCGCTTTGACGGCTTTCGTGTCCTGTTCGATCTCGAGCGGATAGCGCGCGGCCTCACCGTGCTGCTGACACAGTTCGTTGACCTCTTGCTGCAACTTACTAATCATGCGCAACTCAC
This sequence comes from Pseudomonadota bacterium, assembly GCA_043733025.1. Lineage (GTDB taxonomy): Bacteria > Pseudomonadota > Gammaproteobacteria > Burkholderiales > JALYOK01 > JALYOK01. The sequence continues at coordinate 407 of JAYTGZ010000415.1, forward strand.
GACCGGCCGCGACATGATTGAAGCGAGTTAAGTCCCGCGTGTGCGAGCGAGGTTCGGCGTGGCTCGGCCGCGACGTTTCATCCGTATGCTGGCGAGGATCGGTCATGCCGGCCCCCGATCTGATTTTGTGTGCATCATTGCTGAACGCCTTTTTTGAGCAGGACGCGGTCGCGAATGGGTAAGGCGCCGTTTAAGGGCAGCACGGCTCAGTCAGAAGCAAGATGCAGGCGATTGCTCACGCACGTCAAAAAGCGGCCGCGATAGACCGCTATTTCAGGTACTGCTTTTTTTCGACGATGCTGTTCACCATATAGCGGATGCCGCGCATCCATGACACATCGGTGTTGCCGCGCAAGTCCACCGACTTGTTGTACACAGTCCGGCCGGTGGCCACATCCTTTACTTCGATATTGAGGTTGAGAATCAAGTTACTCACTTTTTGCACCCACGCAATCACGATGCGATCCACCTCCAAAGCCTTGCCTATTTCAATTTCGCAGCCTTGGCATTCGTGGAGATTGTAAGTTACCTTGATTTTGGCAATGAGGTCGCTTGCTTTCGCATTGTCGACGACGCGGTAAAGATCGCGCTGCGTGAACTCTCGGCGTAGTTCGTCGCTGATCATCTTGAGTCGGTTTTCTTGCGCGGCCGTCATTTCAGCGGAATCGTAATCCTTCATTTCGTTCACGAGATCGAAGTCCATGACTGCCGCGGATTTTGGATTAGGTGATTGAGCCACGGCGTACATCGGCAGCAGGGATGCCGCGAGGCACGCACTGACCAAAAAAGTCTTGAAAAAGTTGCGCCTCATAATATCCTCGTTACCCTATTGAAATACACAAAACACCAATCCGGCACGCTAGTCTCGTTCGCGCCAGTCAGTCATTGCGCCCGCCGCGTAAACATCGCATTGATTGTATAGCAAAATTCGTCACAGGGTGTGGTTCGGCGCGGCGACTCGCGTGCCCAGAAAAGCGGTTCGAATTTTTGCATAGTAGGGGTCAAATTCGCTTGATTCCGGCGGCTCCGCCAAACGTGGAATTCTCGCGCGGTCAAATCGTTGTGCGCGACGGCCAAGGCTTTGCACGCGAGCGATCTGGGCGGCGCGCTGGGCTTCGCTTCACTCCACCAGGATTACGGATGGGCCTGGAGAGGCGCATGGATACTGCCTCGCAGGGCATGCCTTGCGAGGCAAGCCGGATAAGTTTGCTGGCGTTGGCTATTTTACAGCCGCTTTTCGCCCCACTTGCAGTATACTATTCGCATGGTGAATCAAACCCTTACGGAATGGTTTCAGAGCCCGCTCGGCGCCTATGTGATGGCGCGGGAGCGGGCTTATTTCGACGACGTTGTGGCGGATATTTTCGGCTTTAACGCGTTGCAGTTCGGCTTGCCGGCGTACGATTTTTTGCGCGCGAGCCGTATGCCGCTTAAGTTTAGCGCGGGGCTGGAGCGGGGTGTGACGTTGCGTGCGGCGGGCGAGGCGTTGCCGGTAGCGACACAAAGCATGGATTTGGTGGTGTTGCCTCATGTGCTGGAGTTTGCCGGCGAGCCGCATCAGATTTTGCGCGAAGCGGATCGGGTGATGATGCCGGAAGGGCGGCTCATCATCGTCGGTTTCAATCCTTGGAGTTTGTGGGGTCTGCGTCAGGCGCTCGGTTTTCAGGAGGACTCGCTGCCTTGGAACGGCCACTTTGTCTCCCTGGTGCGCTTGAAGGATTGGCTGTCGCTGCTCGGCTTTGATGTTTCGGCGGGCAGGCTGGCTTGTTATTCGCCGCCCTTCATCAACGAAAAATGGCTGACGCGTTTTGATTTCATGGAGCGTGCCGGCGATCGTTGGTGGGGCGTGGCCGGCGGGATTTATATGCTGCAAGCAATTAAACGCGTGCAAGGCATGCGCTTGATAACGCCGAAGTGGACCACCCGTCCCGCGCGGCAGGGCATGGCGCCGGCGGCGCAGCGCGCGGCGCGCGTCTCAACGGGTTTGCCGGACAACGTGATCCCACTAAGAAAAGAATAACGATGGGTGAGAGAAATTTCTAGCGACATAATCGACATTTTTTCTGATGGCGCTTGCAAGGGGAATCCCGGGCCGGGCGGCTGGGGCGCGGTGTTGCGCTATGGCGATGACGAAAAGGAAATTTACGGCGGCGAGCCGCTGACGACCAACAACCGCATGGAAATGATGGCCGTGATCAAGGCGTTGGGTCAATTGACGCGCGCGAGCAATGTGCGGGTTTTCACCGATTCCCAGTATGTGCAAAAGGGCATCAGCGAATGGCTGCCGGGCTGGAAGGCGCGCCGCTGGCGCACCGCAAGCAATCAACCGGTGAAGAATGTCGATCTGTGGCAGCGCATGGACGCGCTGGCGTCGCAACACCAAATCCAATGGCTGTGGGTCAAGGGCCACGCGGGACATCCGCAGAACGAGCGCGCCGACGCCCTCGCGAACCGCGGCATAGGCAAGGCGTAACCATGCGGCAAATCATTCTCGACACGGAAACGACGGGCCTCGAGCCTTCGCAAGGCCATCGAACTATCGAATTAGCCAGCGTTGAAGTATTGAGCCGGCGCATGACCGGTAATCACTTCCATCGCTATCTCAATCCCGGACGAAAGAGCGACGATGCCGCGAGGCAGGTGCACGGCATCGAGGACGAGTTTCTGTTGGATAAGCCAAAGTTTGCCGAGATCGCGAAAGAGTTCACCGACTATATTTCGGGCGCGGAGTTGATCATCCACAACGCGCCGTTCGATCTCGCATTCCTGAACAACGAACTCGGTTTGGCGGGTTTCAAAACCGTGCAAGACTACGTCGCCAGCGTGACCGATACGTTGGTCTTGGCGAAGGAACTCCACCCCGGCAAGCGCAATAATTTGAACGCGCTGTGCGATCGTTATCAGATCGACAACAGCAAACGCACCCTCCACGGGGCCTTGCTGGACGCGGAATTGCTCGGCGAAGTCTATCTCGCCATGACGCGAGGCCAAGAGAGCTTGATCATGGACTTGGAGGCGCCGCCGCCATGGGAAGCTGGCGATGACGCGGTCCGGCGGCAACACAATTTAGTCGTTCAGTGCGCGTCGGATGAGGAGTTGGCCGAACACGAGAAAGTGCTGGCCAACATTGGCAAAGAGAGTAAGGGAAGTGCGCTATGGGACGCATTGACGAGCGCCAGCAAGAAATCTTGCTCAACGGTGCCATGATCGCGTTGGGCAGCGTGCTGCTGACCGGGTTGCCGGCGATCACTGACAGGCACTCGCAATGGCGGAGGCCTTATAATAATGTTTGGTAATGTTTAGTTTTTTGCAATCATTGACCGCGGAGGCAATACCCGTGTGGCTCTCGAGCTACCCCTTGCCAGCAGGCAATATGGATGCGGTGTCTGGCGTGGTGGTCTCGTTATCTCGGCAAGTACGTGCAAGCGCGTTATGAAAGTCATCGGGTTCGCCGGATTTTCCGGCAGCGGAAAGACTACGCTGATCGCGGCGGTGATTCCGCTGCTGGTCGCGCGCGGATTACGGGTTTCGCTGATTAAGCACGCCCATCACGATTTCGAGGTGGATCAGCCCGGCAAGGATTCCCATCGTCATCGTGCCGCGGGAGCGAGCGAAGTATTAGTGGCGTCGAATCGGCGTTGGGTCTTGATGCATGAGCTACGCGGTGCGCCGGAACCCTCACTGGACGATCATCTTCGCCGGCTGTCGGACTGCGACATCGCGCTGGTGGAGGGCTTCAAGCGCGAGCCTATCGCGAAGATCGAGGTGCACCGCGCCAAGGCGGGTTTGCCGTTGATCTATCCGGCGGATCACCACGTGGTCGCCGTGGCGACGGACGAGAAGTTGGCGACGTTACTGCCACAATTAGACATTAATGATCCGGCGGACATCGCAAATTTCATTCAAGGTTATGGCAATTTGGCCGCCATGCCGCTTAACAAATTATCTAAGGCATCATGATTAAGATTTTGTATTTCGCCCGCATCAAAGAAGCGTTGGGTTTAGCGCAGGAGTCCGTCACCGTGCCCGTGGGTGTGAGCGACGTTACCGGTTTAACGAATTGGTTGCGGCAGCGGGGCAATCAGTGGCAGAGCGAACTCGCGCCGGGCAAGGCGCTGCGGGTGGCGGTGAATCAAGCCATGGTCGCGATGGACGCGAAAATCCACGATGGCGACGAGATCGCCTACTTACCGCCGGTGACCGGAGGCTGACATGACAGTACGCGTACAAACCGGCGATTTCGATATCGGTGCGCAGATCGCCCAACTGCGCAAAGGCAACGCCAAGATTGGCGCAATCGCGAGTTTCATCGGGCTAGTGCGCGACATCAACGAAGGCGACCGAGTGTCAACGATGACGTTGGAGCACTATCCCGGGATGACGGAAAAAGCGCTCGAGGAGATCGTCGCCCAAGCCGAGTCGCGCTGGGATATCTACGACGCGCTAGTGGTTCATCGCGTTGGACGCTTGCTGCCGCTCGACCAGATTGTGTTGGTGGTGGTGACGAGTGCCCATCGCGGCGAAGCGTTCGCGGCGTGTGAGTTTCTGATGGATTATTTGAAGACCCAAGCGCCGTTCTGGAAGAAAGAAGATACGGATCGCGGCGCCCGCTGGGTGGACGCGCGCGAGTCCGATGACGCGGCGGCCGCGCGCTGGACTGACGGCGAGCGCTAGGCGAAACTCGTCGCCTAGCGCATTTCATTGCGTTATTTGATGACGTCGACGTGGGTGTGAGCATCGTTATCAGCCGCGTCGACCACGAATACCGATACCCGATGCCAGCCCTTGGTTAACGTGGCGGTATTCCAGGCGTAACTGCGGCTGCTGCCGGCCCGCGTTAGCGGCGTGCCACCGAATGTCCCAGCGTGATGGCTCAAGGCGACTTCGTTGCCGTCGTATTGGCGACCGTGACACTGATTGCGACCGAAGACGCGATATTTCCGGCGCCATCGTAGGCTTTTGCAACCAGGCTCGCGGCGCCATCGCCGACGGTGCGGGTGTCCCAACTAAAGCTATATTGTGGCGTTAGGTCCGTTGCGATCAACACACCTTTGGCGTACAGCGCGACTTTGGTAACACCCACGTTGTCCGTCGCGCTGACATTCACAGGCACGATGCCCGTCAGGGTTGTTCCGCTGCCCGGGGAGGTGATGCTGACCAGCGGCGCGGATGTGTCCGATAGCTTTGTTCCGGCAAGTGCCAAAGCTTTTTGTACAGCCGGCGCCGCATCGATACGGCCTGCCCCGTATTCGCGGTCGCTGCCCGCGGCGCCGAGATCGACGGCGGTGGTTTTCAGAATGCTTTCCAGTTCCGCGGGTTTTAGAGCTGGATTGGCCGACATCATCAAGGCGATAACACCGGCGGTGATCGGGCTGGAAAAGGAAGTGCCGCTGACGGCAGCATAACCGCCGCCGCGCGTTGTGGTCCAAATACCGGCGCCGGGCGCCGCGACATCGACATAATCGCCGAATGAGGACCAACTGGTTTTCGTGTCGGTGGAGCCGGTCGCGGAGACGGATATCAGTGCGCTATTGGCGAGGGTGGTGTCGAGCGCGCCGCTGTTGCCGGCGGAGTTCACCACGATGCCGCCTTTACTGCGCAAGTAGTTGGCGGCATTCTGCACCGAGGTGCTGCCTTGCACCGCATAGCTGATGTTAACGACTCTGGCGCCGTTATCAGCGGCCCAATAGATGCCTTCGGCGATGGTGCTGTAGTACGCATAACCCGTCGTGTTGCTGATGCGCACCGGCATGATCTTGGCGTTCCAAGCGACGCCCGTGACACCTACGCCATTGTTGCTGGCCGCCGCCGCCGAGCCTGCGACCTTGGTGCCATGGCCGTACACATCCGAAGTATTGCTATTGCGATCGTAGAAGTTCCAGCCCGCAACCATCTTGCCCTTAAGATCAGGGTGGGTACCATCCACACCGCTATCGAGAATGGCGATGGTGACGCCAGTGCCGAGGGACGAATCCCACGCCGCCGGTGCTTGAATCTTTGGCAGGTGCCAGGCATTGTTGTAGTAGGTATCGTTGCCGACTTGTTCCGGCGCGATCAGTTTATCGACCTCGGCGGATGCGATGTGCGGGTTGAGTTTCAACATTTCCGCGACGAACCGTTCATCGGCGCCGGCCGGAAGCGTGATTACGTGTACGTTGATCTTGCTCAGGCGAGCCGCCGAACGGCCGCCATGACGAGCAAGTATCTTGTTGAATTCGCCATCGTCGAGCCCGGCGCGGGTTTCGACCAGGATGCGGCCCTTAGCCCAAAAACCGGTTTCGCCGGCCAGCGCCGGTAGCGCCGCACCCAAGCCTATGGCCAGTGCAAGCAATGTCATGCGGGAAGTGCGAGTCTGATGCGTGCTGAAGCGGTACATGTCTACGTTTCCTTTAAGGTCGGTTATTCAGTCAATCCGGCACTAGGGAAGTCGCACGCGGTTCTCGCCAAATACCCGGAAGCCTCAACTCTCAATGGGGCGATTCCAAGTTTCGATCTGGCAATTCCGCTATCATAGGGCGAGCCCGTTAGACCGGTGATTTTGCGTCCCTACCTTTCGGTAGATTTGCCGTTACAGAGTCACACTGGGGAAAGCAAGCTGCATGCCACAACTGACGATGTTATGACAATAGTGTTGATGTTCCGACGATTGCCGCGTTAAGCGCGGCTTCTGCGTGGGACGGTAAAATGGGCCTTTGCGCCCTACGTCACTGAAGGAACTGGATATTCGCGGGTGGTTAGGGGTTTGGCGCCGTGAGGATTACGACCGTTTATGGTCAGATATTGACATAATGTGACAACAATTCACCCGTCTGGTCATTACCCTAATTCGGGAAATTCCCATCAATCTGTTGCTATTTAGAGACAATTTTTTGCGCATTAGGTTGATAAGATGTTGAATTATATTACTATTATTGCGTCTCTAATATGAGACAGTGTGTTGCTTCGGAATAACGCCGAATGGTTTTTCTTGATCGAAAGGTCGAGGGAAGAATCCAGCGCTCGATCAAGGCTGGGGATTTCGACTAACTGCCCGATCAAGTTTCCAGGAGGAATACTGGGTCAAGCCAGTCAATAAATTATCCACCTCGAATTGATGAAATTCATGGATCCGATTACACGCCTCATTCACGCCGGCCAAGAACTCGACCAGGCCTATAACAGCATTACGGCGCCGCTTTATCAAACCTCGGTGTTCCGCTACGAGGGGCTGGGCGTGAGCAAGGGCTACGAATACTCCCGCGCCAGCAATCCCACGCGCCACGTTCTGGAGAGTTTGATTTCCGACCTGGAAGGCGGCGTGGGCGCGGTGGCCTGCGCAACGGGCGTGGCGACCTTCTCGGCGGTGCTGGCGGCGTTCGACGGCAATATCCACATTATCGTCAGCCACGATTGCTACGGCGGCGCGGCGCGCCTGCTGGGGCTGATGCAGGAGCAGGGCAAGCTGACGTTTTCGTTTGTGAATCTGAATGATCTTGCCGCCGTCGAAGTGGCGATCAAGCGCGAGACCCGCATCGTGTGGGCGGAATCCCCCACCAATCCGCTGCTGAACATTGTGGATTTGAGCCAGCTTGGTCAGTTTTGCGAGCAGAAAAAACTGACGCTAATTGTAGACAACACCTTCATGACGCCGTTGTTGCAGCGGCCGTTCGACTTCGGCGCCGACATCGTCATGCATTCCACGACAAAATACATCAACGGCCACGCCGATGTTATCAACGGCGTGGTGGTGGCCCGCAAGCACGAACATCTGAAAAAAATTCAATTCGCCGTCAAGACCCATGGCATCGCGGCGGGTCCGTTCGATTGCTGGCTTACGCTGCGCGGCAGCAAGACCTTGGTGTTGCGCCTGAATCAGCATCAGGAGAACGCGGCTAGGGTCGCGGATTTTTTAACTAAACATCCGAAGATCGCCGCCACTTACTATCCCGGCTTGCGCAGCCATCCCGGCCACGAACTCGCCAAGCGCCAGCAAAAAGGCTTTGGCGGCGTGGTCACGTTCAAGCTACGCGGCGGACTCGCGGCGGCGAAGGCGATGCTCGGCGCGACCAAGGTGTTCGGCATTGCCGATTCCCTCGGCGGCGTCGAATCCACCATCAGCCATTCCGCCACCATGAGCCATGCCGGCATGCCGCGGGCGCAGCGCGAAATCGCCGGCATCACCGAGGAAGTGATTCGCCTATCAGTGGGGATCGAGGCGATTCAAGATTTGCTCGATGATCTCAATCAGGCGCTGGATCAGGCGAACGCGTAGGCCTTCTCACGTATGCGCGCCCGCTCAATGTTTGAGCGTCGGCCTGGAAGGCGCACCAGTATTGGCTCCCAGGGCATTTGCCTAGCATTGAGTGCTAAGCGTCCTGGGCTAATCGGATGCCGCTGAATTGCCAGCGTGCGTCCGGCGGAAAGAAATTGCGATAGCTTGCTCGGATGTGCGAGTTCGGCGTCGCGCAGGAACCGCCGCGCAACACCATCTGGCTGCTCATGAATTTGCCGTTGTATTCGCCCAAGGCGCCGGCCGGCGCCTTGAAACCGGGGTAGGGCGAATAGGAACTCGCCGTCCATTCCCACACGTCGCCATACAATTGTTGCACGCCCCCGCCATTGGCTCCTAGCGAAGCAGGATGAAAACGGCCGCTCTCGGCGAAATTTCCCGCCGGCGCGATGCGCTCCGCCGCATGCTCCCATTCCATTTCCGTCGGCAAGCGCGCTCCGGCAAAGCGGGCATAGGCATCGGCTTCGTAGTAGCTAATGTGGCATGCGGGTTCGTTCGGATTGAGCGGCAAGAATCCGTTCAGGGAATGGGTGTGCCAATGGCCGTCGCGGCGCTCCCAATAGAGCGGATGACGCCAGCCCTCGGCGCGTATCTTGTTCCAGCCATCCGACAGCCAATACTCGGGACGGTCGTAGCCCCCGGCGTCGATGAAGGCGACAAACTCGGCATTGGTTATCACACGCGAGGCGAGCCGATAGGGTTGCAGATAAACCCGGTGGCGCGGCCCTTCGTTATCGAAGGCGAAGCCGGTGCCGTCGTGGCCTATGGACGTGAGCCCGGCTTCATAACTGGTCCACTCCATCGGTTTGGCTGCCACGCTCGCTGCGAACGTCCGGGTCTGATAGGCGGGATGCAGCGGGTTGAACGAGAAGAGATGCTTCAAGTCCGTCAGGATCAATTCCTGATGCTGCTGTTCGTGATGCAGGCCAAGCTCCATGATCGCCGCCAACTCGACGGATAGACTCGTCTTCTCCAGCAACGCCATCATATGTTCGTCGACATGTTGGCGATAGCGCTTCACCTCGTCCAAACTTGGGCGCGTCAATAGCGCTCGCCGCGGACGCGAATACTGCTCCCCCACGGTTTGATAGTAGGAGTTGAATAACACGCGAAAAGCGGGGTTGAACGGCTGGTAACCCGCAAGCGCCGGCTCGAGCACGAAGGTCTCGAAAAACCAACTGGTGTGGGCCAGATGCCATTTCGCCGGGCTGCAATCGGGCATGGATTGCAAGGCGCAGTCCTCTGGCGACAACGGCGCGACCAGCGCCTGCGTGGCGGAGCGCACGGCGCGGTATGGCGTCGCGAGATCAGTCGCAAAGCCTGGTTCGTTCGCGTGTATGGGTTTGACTAGATCGAGTGCGGATCGCAATTGAGTTTTCCCCTGGTAACTTTCAGCATTCGTCCAATGAGCCGAGTTTTCCTTACGCCACGCGGCACGTGCCTATAGCGTGAATTTCAGCGCCGTAACCAGCGCGCCCGGCAACCGGGAACTTTGCGCCGAGCGTTCGCCATAGCTCGACGAATCGAGCATGAAGTCTTGTTCTTGGGTCAATGCAGCAAGATTATCGCCGAGAATGCGATACAGCGTATCGTCAAAGCGCATGACGTTAACCGGCGCGACGATCTTGCCGCGCTCCACCCAGAATGTCGCAAAACGCGTCATGCCGGTCAAGCGGCACGCGGGCCGGTCGGAGTAGTTAAGATACCAAAGGTTGTTGATCAAGAGACCCGTATCCAACGCGGCAAGCGCATCGGCATTCGCCAACGTGCCGGCGCTCATCTCAACGGACTCAGGGCTTTCGCCGCCGTTCGCGCCATTACTAGTCAGGCCATATTCCTTGGCCGTGCGTGGCGCGATGAGTGGCGCAGCGAGTTTACCTTGATCGATCAGCGTGACAAATTCAGGTTTGGTAAAACCATCGCTCTGAAACGCCGCCGCGGTGCCCGCCGCCGTGTTTTCACGCAGGGTGACTTGCGGGCTGAGCGTCGCGCCTTGTTCCATCTTGATGAGCGGGCTCTGTTTGGTGCGTCGCGCTTTGGCCGATAGCCCACCCCAAGCCAATATGCCGACGACTTCCTCCAGCGCCCGTGGCGCCAAGAACGCGCGGTACTCGCCCGGCGCGATGCTGCGGGCGGGACGTTGCAGCAACTCCAGTTGGCAAACGGCAGCGCGCATTTTTTCGCGCAAGGTTTCCGCTTGCCATTCGAATCCGGCGTAGCCCGTTTTCACCGCCTTGTCGGCTTGATGATAGAGGCTCCATTCGAAATTGAAATTCTCCACTTCGTGCCAGTTGCGCTGCCCGAGGGAATTCGCAAATCCGCGGAAGATGGTCCCGGCGGCGTAGATGCCGACAAGGTCCAGCCCCCGAGCTTCGGCGACGATTTGTTCGACGGAATCGCTGGGCGAGGGCAGGGCGCCGCTGCGTTTGTTCTCGCTTGAATGGATGTCGGTGGCGTAAAGGAGATACGGATCTTCGGCGAGATCGTCGAGTATCGTTCTAAGCTCAGCGAGGGTGGAACGGGCAAGTGCGAGGTCGCCGCCATCGCCAGCCAACGTTAAGGACACACTTGCCTGCCTGCCGCGGGCAATCAAACGCAAGCTCAGATAGCGCTGGGTGACATTGCCCGCTTGCCGTATCCGGCCGTGATTGAAGCGAACGAAATCGGAACGCTCGCCAGAAAACCAGCAGGTGAAGATTTCGTCGCGCTTGAGTTCTTGCGTGAGATTATCCGCCAATGCATAAAATTGGTTTTGCAACTAGTTTTCTCCGCCGAACACATCCACGTTCGCGAACACACAAGGCGGAGCGGCATGGCCGACGTGGATCGCTTGATTCGGCTCGCCTTTGCCGCAAAACTGCGTGCCGTGAACTTTAAAGCTGGCGCGGTCGCCGACGGCTTTCAAGCTGCGCCAAAATGTCGCCGAGATGCCGCGGTAGTTGGGGTTTTTGACAACGCGTGTGAGTCTGCCATTCTCGATGAGCTGGCCCCATTCGCAGCCGAACTGGAATTTGTTACGGGAATCGTCGATGGACCAGGAGACGTTGGTGGTCATCAATATTCCGCGGTCTATGCTCGCGATCATGTTGTCGAACGGCGTGTCACCTGGCTCGACATTGAGATTGGCCATGCGGTCGATGGGGGCGCGATTCCAACTCGACGCGCGGGAATTGGCGACGCCGGGTTGGTGAGCGCGGCTTTGCGAAACGTGTCCACCGAGCGGGCGCTCGAGGATGCCGTTACGAATTAGCAAAACTTTCTCCGCGCGGGATCCTTCATCGTCATACGCAAACGAGGCAAGCTCTTCCGGGTGTGAAGGATCGTAGGTCACATTGAGCAGCGGCGAGCCATACTGATATTGGCCGAACATATCCAGCGTGACGAAGCTGGTGCCGGCGTAGTTGCGCTCGTCGCCGAGAATGCGATCCAGTTCCAGCGGATGGCCGATCGATTCGTGGATCTGCAACATCATTTGCTCGGGCATCAATAGCAAGTCCATTGTTGCGCTCGGGCAATTGGCTGCGAGCAAGAGCTGGAGCGCTTCTTCGGCCAATCGTTTGCCGCAGCCGAAAAAGCCCGCGCGCGCCAGAATGTCCGCGCCGCCTTGTTGGGCGAATCCTAAACTGCGGGTTTGCGTATCGCTGTCGCGATTGGCCGCGACGTAGGCGTGGGGAATGGTGTAGCGAAACTGCTGGTGTACTTCTGCGCCGTTGTTGCTCAAGTAGAGCTGCTCGCCGTTGATTATGTTGAGGCTGACGTAGCGATCGACAATGCGATCGTCGATCCGCGCGGCGCTGCATTCGGCTGCCAGCAACTCGTATTGCTCGCGACGCGATGCCATGGACGCGGCGGAAGGCGGCGAGACCCAGCTTCCGCGCGGGTTGGGCATGCGCGCGGGTGCGTAGGCGATCACGCTTGCATGCTGCGTCGCCCGCGCCCATTCGCCGGCGCGATCAAGTGCCGCTTGCAGACCCCCCGGCGACAGATCGCTGGTCGCGGCATAACCGCAACCGCCCTCGACCATCGCCGTCAACATCGCGCCGCGATCGCGAGATAGATGGGGCGGTTCGGCAACCTCTTCGCGCACGGCGAGTGTCTCCGATGTTTCTTCCACGTAACGCAGCGACCAAAACGGCGCGGAGGATTTCAGCGATGCGAATTGCTTTGCGATCTCATTCATATCGGTACAATAGTATTTCGAGTATCGGCCGGGGAGGCAGTAGGGGTGCGGTTCCTGGGCAATGCATGGCTACGAGCCAGTATCCATGCGCTTCTCGGCTGTGTCATTTCTGCGAACGCGGGAAGCCATTTTCGATTCAACATGGATCCCAACGCTGTTCGGTTAGCCGTTCGGGCTGAGCTTGTCGAAGCCCATTCACCCTTCGACAGGCTCAGGGCGAACGAGCTTAAGCGAACAGAGTTTACAGGGATCCCCGTTTTCACGCGGATGACGGCTAGTACAACGGCTTTTCCTTCGCCGATTCGTAGCTCTTCACGCCGTCGAGAATTTCCGCTTTCGCTTCTTCCGCGCCGACCCAACCTTCGACCTTGACCCACTTGCCGGGTTCCAGGTCTTTGTAGTGCTGGAAGAAATGTGAGATTTGCGCCAGCGTTTCTTCGGGAAAATCCCGCGGCGATTCGATGGCGCGATAAAGGTTGCAGAGTTTGTCGACGGGAACCGCAAGCAACTTGGCGTCGCCGCCCGCCTCGTCGGTCATCTTCAACATGCCGATGGGGCGGCAGCGCACCACCACGCCGGAGATAAGCGGCACCGGCGTGACCACCAGCACGTCGACCGGATCGCCGTCCTTCGATAGGGTTTTCGGGATATAGCCGTAGTTGCACGGATAGTGCATCGCGGTCGACATGAAGCGGTCGACGAACATCGCGCCGGTGGTTTTATCGAGTTCGTATTTGATCGGGTCGCCACGCATCGGAATCTCGATGACGACGTTGAAATCATTGGGCAAATCCCGGCCGGCGGGAACGCGGTCTAAGTTCATATTATTTGGGAAGGTAAGGAGGTGAAACGGATGTCTATGCTACACGGAACCGCGCGCCAGACCAAATGGGCTGCCGCAGTTGAAGACCTATTGCCAAGCGTGCTCGCAGCCATGGCGTAAGCGCAGCAATCGATAGCGAGAATTTCATTGCTTCTCTCAGCCTGGTCAGGGCGCCGAATAGCTAAACCTAAGCGCGGATTCCGGGCTACAAAACAATAGCATCGCCGCGCCTATTTCGGCGCGGTGATTTTCGCCGCATTACTGGTACAATGCCGGGCAAGGCGGCGTACTATTTACTCATGATAATGTGTCACTTACGCTCCGTTCGGCGAAGCTGAATGGAACTGCAGCGTGGGCGCCACAGTCCATACCAGAACAAAACACTCGGAGCTTAAGCTATGTGGGAATTGATTGTTCGTTATAGCGTCATGTCGGGGGGGTTATTACCGCTGATGGCGCTGCTGTTGTTGATCACCATCGCCGTGATTATCGAACGGTGGTATTTCTTTCACAAAGTGTTGCTCGCCGGCGAGGCGATGGAACACGACGTGCAGTTGGTGAAATATCAAAATGCCGACGACATGAAGAAAGTCGCCGACCATTACCAAGGCACGGTGCAATCTTCCATCATCGGCACGGCACTCGCCTCGCGCGGCGAGGATGCGGGCGCCATGGATCGCCACATCGAGGAATCCATCATGTGGCAATTGCCGAAGATGGATCAGCACATGTGGGTGCTCGATACGTCCGTCACGCTCGCGCCTTTGATGGGTCTCTTTGGCACCATCATCGGCATGATCAAGACCTTCAACGTGCTCGGCGTGCAAGGCGCCGGCGGCGCGCCGGAAATGGTGACGGGCGGCATCGGCGAGGCGCTGATCGCGACCGGCGCCGGTCTATTGATCGCCATCATCGCGATCGTGTTCCTGAATTATTTCAACAAGCGCGTGCGCCTGGCCTTGCATCAAATGGAATTGCTCAAAATCATGATGATCAATCGTCTCTATGGCGGCGGTTCCGCCCATCATGGTGTCGCCGTGCCTGACCGCACCGGCAAGATTGGAGCGCCGATCACCGTCGCGAGGCAAACACCATGAGACGGGGCGGTCATACCTATTTCGATGTGGATAAGCCCCGCATCGAAATCATCCCGATGATCGACATCATGATGTTCCTGCTGGTGTTCTTTATCGTCATTACCTTGCGCATGATTCAAGGTACGGGCATCCAGCTCGATTTGCCAAGTTCACGGACGACGCAAGAACTGAAACCGACGCAAATAACCATCGGCGTGCAGAAGGACGGCACCATGTACATCGACGGCCAGCCCTACGGCGCCGAGGCGCTGAAAACTAAGCTGGAAGAGGCGAAGAAGAGCAGCGGCAAACTCGCGGTGATCTTGGCGGGCGATAAGGAACTCAGCTATCAAAACACGCTAAAGGTCATGGACGTCGCTCGTTCCGCGGGAATTTCTCAGGTCGGCCTTGCCGCGAAAGCGGAAAGTAACTAGCACGTAATGGCGAGGCAAGTCGGACTGAGGGACCCGCTCTGGGCGCGTCCGGCGGACGAGCGCGACCAGCCAATGTCGATGCCAAGAGCGTTCTTGCTCGCGGCGCTAGTCGAATTGTTGCTA
>JAYTGZ010000416.1:0-3583 GCA_043733025.1 Pseudomonadota bacterium
GCCGTTGCGCTTTCCAATGTCGACGAGATTATCGCGCTGATCAAAGCCTCGGAAACCCCGGCCATCGCAAAAGAAAAATTGATGGGTAAGCTGTGGCGATCCAAGCTGGTGGAAGAGATGCTAGGCCGTGCCGCGGCCGACAGTTCCCGCCCCGATGGTCTAAGCGACGAGTTTGGACTGCTACAGCACAACAAGAATTCCGGTTATCGGCTGTCCGAGATTCAAGCGCAACGCATTCTGGAAATGCAATTGCAGCGTCTGACCAACCTGGAACAGGACAAGATTGTTCAAGAATATCGCGAGGTAATGGATCAAATCGTCGATTTGCTCGACATTCTCGGTAGTCCGACGCGCATTACCAAAATCATCAGCGACGAGCTGGCCGACGTGAAGAAGCAATTCGGCGACAAACGCCGCACGGAAATCATCGCCAACGGCCAAGAGATGAGCATCGAGGACTTGATCACGCCGGAAGATGTGGTGGTTACATTGTCCCATGGCGGCTACATCAAGGCGCAGCCTCTGGTCGACTACCGCGCGCAAATACGCGGTGGGCGCGGCAAGCAGGCGACGGCGACGAAAGAAGACGACTTCATCGAGAACCTGTTTGTCGCCAACACCCACGACACGATCTTGGCATTTTCCAATCGCGGTCGTGCCTATTGGCTCAAGGTTTACGAAGTGCCCCAAGGCAGTCGCGCCAGCCGCGGCAAGCCCATCGTCAATCTGCTGCAAATCGAAGAGCACGAGAAGATCAACGCCGTGTTGTCAGTCAAAGAATTCGACGATCACCATTACGTGTTCATGGCGACCCAATTCGGTACGGTCAAGAAAACGCCGTTGGCGGATTTCTCCAACCCGCGCAAGGCCGGCATTATCGCCGTGGATCTGGATGATGGCGACCGCTTAATCGGCGTCGCGATCACCGATGGCAAGCACGACGTGATGCTGTTTTCCGACGAAGGCAAGGCCGTGCGTTTCGACGAGAACGATGTGCGCCCCATGGGCCGCAATGCCCGCGGTGTGCGCGGCATGAAACTCACCAAAGGCGGCAAGGTGATTGCGTTACTAGTGGCAGAAAACGAGCAGCAGTCGGTGTTGACCGCCACGGAAAAAGGCTACGGTAAACGTACCTCCATCACGGAGTACACCCGCCATGGGCGCGGCACCCAGGGCATGATCGCCATTCAGACCAGCGCGCGCAACGGCAAAGTCGTCGCCGCGACCTTGGTTACGAAGGACGACGAGATCATGCTGATTACCGGCGCCGGGGTGTTGGTGCGCACCAAGGTCAAAGGCATACGCGAGATGGGCCGTTCGACCCAGGGCGTCACCTTGATTTCATTGGACGACGGCGACACCCTGGTAAGCGTGTCGAGAGTTGCAGAATCAGAGGAAGAACCAGAGTGACGCGGATATTCAACTTTAGCGCGGGTCCGGCGGTATTGCCCGAAAAGGTACTGAAACAAGCACAAGAGGAAATGCTGGATTGGCACGGCAGCGGCATGTCGGTGATGGAGATGAGCCATCGCGGGCCGGAGTATATGGCGATCCACGCGGAAGCCGAAACAGACTTGCGCGAGTTGTTGGCGATCCCTGCGAACTACAAAGTGCTATTCCTGCAAGGTGGCGCGACCACACAATTCGCGGCTATCCCGATGAATCTGTTGCGCGGCAAGACCACGGCGGATTACGTCAACACTGGCGAGTGGGCGAAGAAGGCGATCAAGGAAGCGAAGCTCTTTTGCAAAGTAAATATCGCGGCGTCGAGCGAAGACAAGAATTTCAGCTACGTTCCTCCGCTGTCGGCGTGGCAGCTTTCCAAGGGTGCGGCCTATGTTCACGTTTGCACCAATGAAACGATCGGCGGCGTCGAGTTCAACTGGATACCGCATACGGGCGATGTGCCGCTGGTGGCGGACATGTCGTCGCACATTCTGTCGCGGCCGGTCGATGTGGGCCGCTATGGTTTGATCTACGCCGGCGCGCAAAAGAATATCGGACCCGCCGGTTTGGCGATCGTCATCGTTCGTGATGACCTGCTCGGCCAGACCCTGCCCGGTACACCGATGATGTTGAACTACAAAGTTCAAGCGGAGAATGAATCTATGTTCAATACGCCGCCGACCTATAGCGTATACATCGCCGGTCTGACGTTTCAGTGGCTGAAACGTGGCGGCGGGCTCGCGGCCATGGAGAAGCACAATATCGCCAAGGCCAAGTTGATTTACGATCTGATCGACGCTGGTGATTTCTATCGTTCGCCAGTGGCAAAATCCGATCGTTCGCGCATGAATATCCCGTTCACGCTGCATGACGACAAGCTAGACGATGCATTCTTGAAAGAAGCCAAGCAGCAAGGACTGATTCAACTAAAAGGACACCGTTCCGTCGGCGGCATGCGTGCCTCGATCTACAACGCCATGCCTTTGGCTGGTGTGACCACTCTGGTCGATTTCATGCGCGATTTTACAGTGAAACACGGCTGATTTTTGCCGCTTTTGCCGGTATCATAGCGGGCTTTCCTCAATCATCGAGTCTTCATGTCCCGATTCAGTATTCAAACGCTCAACAACATCTCCAATATTGGACTAAAACGCCTGCCGGAGAAGCGCTATACCGTCGCCAACGATGCGGCGGCGCCCGATGCGATCCTGGTGCGCTCGCAAAAAATGCACGATCTCCCCATTCCCGGCAGCGTGCGCGCCATCGGCCGCGCCGGCGCCGGCACGGATAATATTCCCGTGGCGAAGCTTTCGGCTCGCGGCATCCCCGTTTTCAATGCGCCGGGCGCCAATGCCAACGCGGTGAACGAGTTGGTTCTCACGGCGCTGTTGTTGGCGAGCCGTAATCTGGTGCCGGCGTTGAATTTCGTTCGCGACATGCCCGAGAGTGACGACAAATCCCTTCATACACTGATGGAGGACAAGAAGAAACTCTTCGCCGGCAGCGAATTGCCTAACCACACGTTGGGCATAATCGGTTTGGGCGCGATCGGTTCGATGGTT
Source organism: Pseudomonadota bacterium (assembly GCA_043733025.1). GTDB lineage: Bacteria > Pseudomonadota > Gammaproteobacteria > Burkholderiales > JALYOK01 > JALYOK01. The sequence continues at coordinate 3,009 of JAYTGZ010000416.1, forward strand.
GCCGAAACGGCGATCAGGCTTGGCATGAAGGTCGTCGGCTACGATCCCGAGATCACCGTTGAAGGCGCCTGGCGCTTGCCGTCGCAAGTGAAGAAGGCGGAGAGCGTGGAAGAGGTGGTCAAGGCCGGCGACTTCATTAGCCTGCATGTGCCGCTACTGGAAAAAACCCGGTATCTGATCAACGCGGAACGCATCGCACTCATGCGCAACCACGCCGTGCTGCTCAATTTCGCCCGCGATGGCTTGGTTGATGACGATGCCGTGATCGCCGGTTTGCAATCGAAGAAACTCAAGTACTACCTCTCGGATTTTCCCTCGCTGAAGTTGCGTCATCATCCCCAGGTGATCGCCTTTCCCCATCTTGGCGCATCGACGGCTGAAGCCGAAGAAAATTGTGCCGTGATGGTTGTGGATCAATTGCGGGATTTTCTCGAACACGGCAACATTACCAACTCGGTCAATTTCCCGAATGCGCAGTTGTCGCGGGAGTCACCTTTTCGTTTGGGCATTGCCCATGCTAATGTCCCCAACATGCTGGCGCAAATTTCGAGCGGCCTAGGGGAATCGGACGTGAA
>JAYTGZ010000417.1:0-4277 GCA_043733025.1 Pseudomonadota bacterium
ACGAAACGCGGCCAGTCCTCATCGAACATATTGCTCGACACCGCGCCGGAGGCGTCGAAGCGTAACAGGTCGAACTTGTCGCGCGCGCCGCGCACGTCGAAAAGCCAAATTACCGTTTCGACGGCCTCGCGCTGCGCGAAGTAATATTTAAATAGATTTTGCGCGCCATCACCCTGCTCGATGATGTGGTCGGTATCAAACCACCATTTCAGAAGCGCGTGTGACGTGGCACTGGCTCCGGTATAGCCCGAGTCCCGCCATGTCTTGACCTCGTTACGGATGTTCGCGACAAACGGCGGCAGAAGTTTTTCATACGCCGTACTGCGCAATTCTTCGGCCGCAGGGAACCATCTATGCTCAGGTTCCAATACCTGATATGGGGAAAGCGGAAACTCTGGGTGTAATGCCATTAAGAACTACGCCCGATGATCGAGACCCGCTCCGAATACTTGGTTGCCTTCATTAACCTCTCCGCACTCGCATACCGAGGCACCTATTGTGAAAATCGTTATCCTTACTTGATGCGAACGACCACCCCATAGTAGATTTGAGTTTACCATTGGCGCACCCCCTTTCACGAATCCCGCATGGATACTCCCTCGCAGCAATGCCCGCGCCACGAGCCGCGCTGGTATTGCCTCGCAGGCCATCGACGTTGGCGTGGCGGCAAGTACGGGTGCGGCTCTCCAGGCATGCATTGCCACGAGCCTAGCTGGGCGCGGCCCGTGCCCATCGATACGCCGGAATCGTCTACCGATTTGCGCGCATCGTGACACCCGCGCAAACGGAGTATCCTGCTTTTTTGACACAATAATAGGGAGGCGTCATGACGTACGATTTGTTGATCAAGAACGGAACCATCGTCGATGGTACGGGGGCTGCGGCGCGACGGGCAGACATCGCCGTCAGCGCCGGAAAAATCGTCGCGATCGGCAACGTTGACGGTAGCGCCAAGCAAACCATCGACGCCGCCGACTGTGTGGTGGCGCCAGGTTTCATTGACCCGCACACGCATTACGACGCGCAAATCTGTTGGGATGCCGCGGTGACGCCGTCACCGTGGCACGGTGTGACCAGTGTGGTGATGGGCAATTGCGGCGTGGGCATCGCGCCGTGCCGGCCCAACGAACGCGAGGTCGCCATGCGCGATCTGGTCAATGTCGAAGCGATTCCCTTCGACGTGCTGGAGCGAGGCATCACCTGGGATTGGGAAACCTTTCCCGAGTTCATGAATGCGGCCGAACGCCGTCGTCCCGCGCTGAATCTTGGGTTCTTGGCGCCGCTCACGCCATTTCGCCACTACGTCATGGGTGAAGCCTCCATGGAGCGCGCCGCCACCACAGAGGAAACGCAAGGCATTAGCGCTCTGCTGGCCGAGGCGATGGACGCGGGCGCGTTCGGTTTTTCCAGCACCGTTCTGAATCAACACATGGGTTTCGGCGGCCGGCCGCTGGCGTGTCGCAATGCCAGCCGCGAGGAATACACGGCGTACTCGAACGTACTCAAGCAGAAGAACAAGGGCGCTATCGAGATCGCGCTCACACGCCAGATCGCGGTACTGGAAGATGACCAGTACGAGTTGCTGGATCTGCTGTTAGCGGAAAGCCACCGGCCCGTCACCTTCATCGCGATGTTTGACCGCGACGATATTCCGGAGGCCGTGCGCGACACCCTGCGCAAGGCCGCGCCGCTGATCAAGCGCGGCGCCCGTCCGCAGACTTCTCCGCTGCCGCTCACGCGCGAAGTCAATATGCGAAACCCATTTTCCTTCGCCCCGTTTCCATCTTGGGCTCGGGTATTCGCGGACCAATCTAAATTGGCGCAAACGGCTGTCTATGGCGACCGGGCGTTTCGCGATCAATTTCGCGAAGATCTAAAGCAGCCGCTGACGTTCGGCAACTGGTCGAGGGTAAGGGTGCACGAAGTGCGTTCGCCGGCACTGAAGCAGTTCGAGGGCCAAAGCATCGCCGACATTGCCAAGGCACAAGGCAAGGACGGCGTCGATGCCTTCCTCGACTTGACCCTGCAGGACGATCTGGAGGTCGAATTCACGCTCTCCACCTTCAATCATCGCGTCGATCGCATGAAAGAGATCCTGCGCAATCCCGATATTCTCATCGGGCTCGGTGACGGCGGCGCGCACGTCGACATGCTATGCGATTCGGGCTATCCCACGTATCTTCTCGGCACTTGGGTACGCGAGCACCAAGCCCTTACGCTGGAGGAAGGCGTTCGACGACTGACCTCCGATCCCGCGGATTTCTACGGCATCAAGGATCGCGGGCGACTCAAACCCGGCCTCGCCGCCGACATTACCATCTTCGATCCGCACACGGTAGGCTCGAGCAACCGTGGCGAACGGCGCTATGACCTTCCCGGTGGAGCCAAGCGCATGGTAATGCCCTCGCGCGGCGTTTTATATACGATCGTCAATGGCGAGTGCGTGTTCGCCAACGGCAGTCTGACGGAGGCGAAGGCGGGGCAAGTATTGCGTTCGTAAGTGCGCAAGTTTTGAAACGGATTAGGGATGCGGTCCCCACGGCGCTGGCGTGAGCAGCTTGACCTCTTGCGTTACCACCAGCGGACGGAACTTCACTGCGAATCCGTCAATAAAATCCTTGTTGGCGAACAGCGCGGCCCAGTGGGCGCGGCGCTCGGCATCGTCGTTGAATTTCCACATGTGGAGCAGTTGATTGATCGTCCCAGTGTCGGCCTGGAAGTAGCCGACGAGCTTGGTGTCAAAGCCTCCTTTTTGCAGCGCCGGATAACCGAAATCGGAATAGAGCTTCACCGCCTCGCCCATCTTGCCGACATGAAGTGTGTAGGTTCGCAATTCATAAACCGCCATGGTGTTCCTCCTGTGCAATTGATCGGTATTTCGCCGACCCTGACGACCGGCCTGTTGTGTCTCATACTAACCGATTAACCGACCGCGGTAGATTTACTTTGGCGGATCGTACTCGGCAATCAATGCCTGCGCGCTCTCCACCAAGTCTTTGCCGTTCAGGCCGCGTTCATCGAGTTCCTTGATCCTAGCCTCGATGGTGCTTTGCGCGCGTTGTTGACTTGCCGCCGCGCCAACGCCGCTAGCGTCGAGAATCTTGCCGAGCCACGCCGAGGTCTCGGCGCCGCTGTTCGCGCTGATCACTTTTTTAAGCTCATCCGATAGGCTCTTGTAAATGGCGGAATTCATCGCAAATATGAATACATGCGAGCGCGGCAACAGTGGATTGCGCGTCCCTTTTGGAAGGGAAATGCGACGCTGCACGGACAATGTTCGGCTCACATTACTAGCTGCGGAGCGGGGCGTCAGGTAGTAAACTATTGATCACGACGTGATGCGTGACACACCGCACCTTCGTCCCCGCCCCTCTCCCTCGGGAGAGGGGCAAAGGGGTGAGATGAGGATTTCGCGACGCACGTGTCGCGCTCATCGAACGGCTCCGGACTGCAAGCCGGGGCGCGCACTGCCAGTGAGGGGTGCTAGACGTGAAACGGTCGGTTGTCCCGAACTATGTAACCCTCAACAAACCGCCGTTCAAACTCAAAGCGCGGGGAAACGCAAATACGATGAGCGAATGGATGGATTCCCGCACTCGCACCTGGGCGATCACCGCCGTCCGGGCGGATAGCGAACGCACCGTCCAAGAACATGCGCGCTCAATCTATTCCGAAGCCGGACTGACGGGCCGCCCGAAAAAATGAAGAGAAATAACTCGCCATGATCCGACGCGTTCTAGCGTTTATGTGCCTGGTGTGTGTCCAGGCACTCTGGTTTACGGCGACGCTTTCCTACGCCGAAGACGAAGCGAAAGACGAATCGGACGACGAATTACGCAAACGCCTGACGCAGCGGGTCGATAAGCGTCGCCCCGTTCAACCCTTTGGCATCGATATCGCTGGCCGGTTACTCACCATCACCGGTGACTACGAAGTCAATTTGGACTATCTTCGGCCCGCGAATAGCAAAGCGGAGCTCGGCCGCCGTGGCCGCCTAGTGCTCGACCATGGCGTCGAAGCGGAAGGCTATTACAGTCTCAATTCACAATTATCGTTGTTCGCGCAACTGCGCCTTGGCCAGCAGAAAGATTTGCTGCCAGGCCGCTTCGAACGGATCGACGATCACTATCTCGAGCGCGGTGAGATGTGGATCTACGATAAAAATATCGGCGGTTCGACCTTCAGCCTCGATATCGGACGGCTCACCTTTGAAGACGACAGGCGTTGGTGGTGGGACGAAAAACTCGACGCATTGCGCGTTTCCCACGAACTGGATA
>JAYTGZ010000418.1:0-2114 GCA_043733025.1 Pseudomonadota bacterium
GCGCAGTGCGCGGGATCATCGAGGGCGTGCTGAGCGAGGCGAGTCGCGAGCACTTTGTGCGGGTGGTCGAAGACCCGACACAGCTTCACGACATTGCGCGCCAGACGGTCGAACAGGCGCGTTCGCGGGGTGGTGTGGTAGTGGTGGCGGGCGGCGACGGCACCATCAACGCGGTGGCGCAGGCAACCTTGGGCAGCGGCTGTCCGATCGGCGTGTTGCCGCTAGGGACATTCAACTATTTCAGCCGTGTCCACGGTATCCCGTCCGACACGGCCGACGCTGCGCGGCTATTGTTGACGGCTCGTGCTCATCCGGTGCAAGTCGGTTTGATCAACGACCGGGTTTTTCTGGTCAATGCGAGCCTGGGCCTATATCCCCAGTTGCTCGAGGACCGTGAAGCGTACAAGCGTCAGTTCGGCCGCAACCGATTGGTGGCGTTCTGGTCAGGCCTGGTAACACTGCTGCGCGAGCACCGGCAGTTGCGCCTGTTCATCGAGCATCGCGGCGAGACCCGCGACCTGCGCACGCCGACATTGTTCGTAGGCAACAACCGGCTGCAGATGGAGCAGCTCGGCATCTCGGAGGCGCCGTTGCTGGAACAAGGGCTTCTCGTGGCTATCACGCTGCGACCAGTGACGACACTCACGATGCTGGGACTGCTAGCGCGTGGCGCACTCAGTCATCTGGGTGATGCAGATAGTATCAGCAGCTTCGCGTTCAAGCACATCACAGTCAGGCCGGCGATGCGCTACGGCACGTGTCACTTGAAGGTGGCGATTGACGGCGAGATCATCTGGTTGCAGGCGCCGATCAAATTTCGCGTCGCTCCAGAGCCTCTGTATCTGCTGAAGCCAGAGCCCGATCCGTCCGCCAGAGCCCAGGCATGACATTGTTACTGCAGATTTCCGATCCGCACTTCGGCACCGAGCGCCCCCCGGTCGTCGATGCGCTGGTGCGCCTCGTACATGAACAGGCGCCCGACCTCGTCGTGTTGTCGGGCGATATCACGCAGCGCGCCCGCCGCAGGCAGTTTCATGCCGCGCGCGTATTCATGGACCGGCTCGGGGTCACCGCAACGCTCGTGATTCCCGGCAACCACGACATCCCACTCTTCGACCTTGCGACCCGTCTGCTCAATCCTTATGCGAATCACAGCCAGGCGTTCGGCGCCGACCTCGAACCGATGTTCGAATCGGACCAGCTGCTCGTTATTACCGTGAACACGACGCGCTACTATCGCCATACCGATGGTGAAGTATCGGCGGAGCAGATCGAACGCGTTGCGCGGCGGCTCGAACGGGCGACTGGGAGCCAGTTGCGTGTCGTCGTCACCCACCAACCCGTTGCCGTGACGCGCCCTCAGGACGAGATCAACCTGCTGCACGGCGGTGATCGTGCCGTGCGCAGCTGGGCGCTCGCTGGAGTCGACTTGATTTTGGGCGGCCATATTCATCTTCCCTTTATCCTTCCGCTGCACGAGCGTTTCGCCGATCTGCCACGCAAGGTCTGGGCGGTTCAGGCAGGAACGGCCGTTTCTCGGCGAATCCGGCACGAAGCCGGCAATTCGATCAACCTGATTCGCTATGACGGGCCGCAATCGAATCGACGTGACGCGGTGGTCGAGCGCTGGGATTATCTGGATTCGAAGCAATGCTTCCGGCCCGTCGATATCAAAGAACTGCATTGTGAGGCAACCAGCGATGTGGTCTGACGAAGCGGGTTTGACGGTGGCGGCCCAAGGATTGGGCATGCAGGCGTTGCTGGTGTTCTTCGCGGCGCTTCCTCTCTTGCTGATTTTTGCGGCTTGCGCCTGGTGGATGGTACGGCATTATGCGGTGCCGCAGGGACGAAGTCGCTCGTCGCTACAGGTTCAACTCGCCATTACTGTCGGCATTTGCCTGTTGATTGTCATCGCCGCTGTGACGATGTTCGCTTCAATTGCCAGCGAGATTGGTCCTAGTAAAGAATGAGTCAGGTCTAGTTTTGTAGTCGGGCAAGTTGATGTTATTTTATCAACTTGTTAGGAGATTACATGAAACGCGTACCACGTCGTATTTTTACCGAAGCATTCAAAAAAGAAGCAGTCCGTTTATTTAAACAACAGGATTTAACGT